>CAZZVQ010000088.1:0-21022 GCA_964657565.1 uncultured Acetobacteraceae bacterium | reverse complement strand
TTGACAGCGAACCATGGCACTCGATGCCGCGGGAGCCGTCCACCCCAACGGGCTTTTAGCCCACCACATGGCTGGGCCGCCGCAACATGGCTTGGTGGGCTAAAGCCCACCCTACTCTGTTGGGATAGCGAGCCGGAGAGTTAGCAACGGCGTAGGGTGGGCTTTTAGCCCACCACCGGGCTGGGCCGCGGCAAGATGGCTTGGTGGGCTAAAGCCCACCCTACTCTGTTGGGATAGCGGGTTGGAGAGTTAGTCGGCCCACACCGGGGTGCGCTTCTGGATGAACGCGTCGATGCCCTCGTTGGCGTCGTGGGCTTCCATGTTGCGGACCATCACCTCGGCGGTGTGGGCGTAGGCTTCCGCGAGCGGCAGTTCGGCCTGGCGGTAAAAGGCCGGCTTGCCGAGGGCCACGGCGCTGCGGCTCTTGCTGGCCAGCTTGCGGGCCAACGCCAAGACGGCGTCGTCCAACTCGGCCTCGGGCACGCAGCGGTTGATCAGGCCTAGGCGGGCGGCCTCCGGCGCCGGGACGAAATCGCCCGTCAGCAGCATTTCCATGGCGGCCTTGCGCGGCACCACGCGCGATAGGGCGACCATGGGCGTCGAGCAGAACAAGCCGACATTGATGCCGGAGACGGCGAAGCGGGCGGTGTCGGCAGCGATCGCCAGGTCGCAGGTGGCCACCAGCTGACAGCCGGCGGCCGTCGCGATGCCGTGGACCCGGGCGATGACGGGGACGGGCAGCGTGGTCAGACGCTGCATCATGCGGCTGCATTGGGCGAACAAATCGGCGCGGGCCGGGCCATCGAACGAGCGGACCTCGCGGAGGTCATGGCCGGCGCAGAAGCCGGGGCCGGCGCCGCGGAGGATCAGGACGCGAACGCCGTCATCGGCGGCGATGGCGTCGAGCGCCGCTTCGAGCGCCGTCAGCATCGCCGTGGAGAGGGCGTTGCGGGCGGCCGGGTTGTTCAGGGTCAGCGTCGCGATGCCGTCGGCGGTGTCGCGGAGGATCAGGGGATCGTTGGACATGGTAGGCTCCCGGTTCGAACTCATACGGTGCGCGGCGTGCGGTCGGCGAGGAAGAGGACCATCAGCATTTCGTCGGCATAGCCACTCGACTTCTTCAGCGATCGCGGCTCCATCCCATACGGCCGGAAGCCAAACTGCTCATACAACGCGATCGCGGGCCGGTTGTCGGCGACGACGGTGAGCAGCACTTGTTCCACGACACCCTGCATGGCGCCCAGACTCGCCTCCAGCAAGAGTCGAGCGATGCCGGACCGGCGAGATGCCGGCTCGACGTAGAAGCCCCACAGAAAAGCCTTGTGCCGCTCCCGCGCGCCGTCGTGCCGCTTGCACCCGACCACGCCAACGATCTCGTCACCGGCGTAAGCGCCAAAGACGACCGACGTCGCCAGGCGGTTGGCATGCTGTTCATCGGTCAGGGCTGCCTCGGCGTCGTATGTGGATCCGAACGCATCCGGTGTCGTTCGCAACGCAGAAAGTCGGAGGCGCCGATACTCTCGAACATCGTCCGTCGCGAGCCGGCGGACGACGGGCGCCGGCATCCCGGCCTAGGCGGCGGCGCGAGCGGAGCGTTGCACCAGGAAGGGGTCGAGCGCCGCCAACACCTCGTCCGGCGCTTCCTCGGCGAGGTAGTGGCCGCTGTTCACCGGGCCGCCTTGGACGGTGCCGGTGCAGTAGTGGCGCCAGAGGTCGAGCGGGTCGTACCAGCCGCCGATCTTGCCCTTAGAGCCCCAGAGAACCAGCATGTCGCACGCGACCTTGCGGCCCTCGGCGCGGCTGATGCGATCGTGCTCGAGATCGATGGTCGCGGCGGCGCGGTAGTCTTCGCACATGCCGGTGATGGCGGCCGGGTCATGGGCGGCGCGCAGATAGTCGTCGAGCGCTTCCTGCCGGAAGAAGCTCGGCGGCTTCGGCTCGCGCGAGGTGTGGGCGTTGAACCAGGTGGTGGGCGCCGCATTGATCAGTTCTTCGGGGAACGGATGCGGCTGGGCGAACCAGAACCAGTGATAGTAGCCGAGTGCGAAGGCCATGTCGGTGCGCTCGAAATGCTCGATGGTCGGGACGATGTCGAGCACGGCCAGGCGTTCGACGCGGGCCGGGTTGTCGAGGGCGAGGCGGTGGGCGACGCGGGCGCCGCGGTCGTGGGCGACGACCTGGAAGCGGTCATGGCCGAGGCCGGTCATCAGCTCGGCAAGGTCGCGGGCCATGCTGGATTTGGCGTAGGGCGCGTGGTCGCCGGTGGCGCCGGGCTTGAAGCTCGCGCCGTAGCCGCGCAGGTCGGGGGCGACGACGGTGAAGCGTTCTGCGAGCGTGGGAGCCGTGGCGTGCCACATGGCGTGGGTCTGCGGGTTGCCGTGCAGCAGGAGCAGCGGCGGGCCGGACCCGGCGGTGCGCAGGCGCATGGTGCCGTCGGTGACGCGGCGGGTGGTCAGCGTGAAATCGCGGAAGAAGTCGAGCATGGGGAGCACCTACGCGGGGGCTATGTCGTCATTGTGGCGCGGTTCCGCTAAGGCTTCCAGGCCGGCCAGGGCGCGCCATTCGTTCTCGGTGAGGGTGGTGACGCCGAGCTCGGCGGCTTTCTTCGCCTTCGAGCCGGCGTCGGCGCCCA
Organism: uncultured Acetobacteraceae bacterium; assembly: GCA_964657565.1. GTDB lineage: Bacteria > Pseudomonadota > Alphaproteobacteria > Acetobacterales > Acetobacteraceae > JAVVHH01. The sequence continues at coordinate 18,390 of CAZZVQ010000088.1, read as the reverse complement.
GGATCACGTAGTCGGTCTTCTTGCTGACGCTGTCGGTGACGCGGGCGCCGAGGGCTTCGGCGCGGGATTTGGCCTCGGGCCGGGTCATGGTCTCGAGGGTGCCGGTGAAGACGACGATCTTGCCGGCCAGCTTGCTGTCGGAGGCGGCGGCTTCGGCGTCCTCGATGGTGAGTTCGCGGGCCAGGTCGTCGATGACGGCGCGGTTGCGGTCCTCCATGAAGAAGTCGGCGAGTTCCTCGGCCAAAGCGGGGCCGACGCCGATGATGCTGCCGAGGGCGGAGCGCTCCTCGCTGCCGACCGTGGTGGCGGCTTGCATCTGCGCGCGCCAGGCGGCGTAGGTGCCGTAGTGGCGGGCTAGTAGTTTCGCGTTGGTCTCGCCGACCCGGCGGATGCCCAGCGCATAGATGAAGCGGGCCAGCGGAATGGTTCTACGGGTCTCGATCGCCGCCATCAGGTTGTCGACGGAACGCTGCTTCCAGCCTTCGCGGGTGAGCAGTTCGTCGCGGTGGGTCTGCAGCCGGAAGATGTCGGCGGGCGTGGTGAGCCAGCCTAGGCCGGCGAATTCGATCAGGGTCTTCTCGCCGAGGCCCTCGATGTCGAACGCGGTGCGGCTGGTGAAATGGCGGAGGCGCTCGATCGCTTGGGCGGGGCAGATGAGGCCGCCGGTGCAGCGGCGGACGACCTCGCCGGGGGGCCGGATGGCGAGGCTGCCGCAGGCGGGGCAGTGCTCGGGCGGTGTCCATGCGACGGGGCCGCGGGGGGTGTCGGGGACGATGCCGAGGATCTGCGGGATCACGTCGCCGGCCCGTTGCAGCATGACCGTGTCGCCGGCGCGGACGTCCTTGCGGGCGATCTCGTCCTCGTTGTGCAGCGTGGCGCGGGTGACGACGACGCCGCCGACCGTGACCGGGTGAAGCCAGGCGACGGGGGTGAGCGAGCCGGTGCGGCCGACTTGTATGTTGATGGCTTCGAGCAGCGTTTGCGCCTGTTCGGCGGGGAATTTCCAGGCGATGGCCCAGCGTGGGGTGCGGCCGACCGAGCCGAGGCGGCGCTGCAGGGCGAGGTCGTCGATTTTATAGACGACGCCGTCGATGTCGTAGTCGAGGGTGGCGCGCTGGGCGGCGAGCTTTTCCTGGAAGGCCGCGGCTTCGGCTTCGGTGTCGACGCGCTCGGAGAGAGGATTGACGGTGAAGCCCCAGGCGCGGAGGCGGTCGAGATAGGCGGAGTGGGTCTCGGCCGGCGGCTCCGACGCTTCGCCCATCGCGTAGGCGAATAGCGAGAGCGGGCGGGTGGCGGTTTGCGCCGGGTCGATCTGGCGCAGCGACCCGGCGGCGGCGTTGCGCGGGTTGGCGTAGAGCCGCTGGCCGGCGGCTTCTTGGGCGGCGTTAAGTTTTAGGAAATCTTCCTTGGCTATAAAGACCTCACCGCGGATTTCGATCCGGGTGGGGGCGGGTTCTTTGAGACGGCGGGGAATGGATTTCAGGGTGCGGAGGTTGGCGGTGACGTCCTCGCCCTCGGCGCCGTCGCCGCGGGTGGCGCCGTGGACGAGGCGGCCGGCCTCGTAGGTGAGATTGATGGAGAGTCCGTCGATCTTGGGTTCCGCGACGAGCGGGAGGGGCGCGTCGGCCGCGAGGCCGAGGAAGCGGCGGGCGCGCTTGTCCCATTCCTGGAAGTCGGCGGCGTCGAACGCGTTGTCGAGGGAGAGCATGGGGACGGCGTGGCGCAGCTTGGCGAAGCCGCTGGCCGGGGCGGCGCCGACGCGCTGGCTGGGGCTGTCGGGACGGATGAGCGAGGGGAACGCGGCTTCGATTGCGTCGTTGCGGCGCCGCAGGGCGTCGTAGTCCGCGTCCGTGAGGTCGGGCGCGTCCTCTTGGTGATAGGCCCGGTCCGCCTCGGCGATCGCAGTCGCGAGGCGGGCCAGTTCGGCGGCGGCTTCTTCTTCGGTTTGCGGAAGGTCGGCGGGCGCTGGCTTAGGGGCCTTCGGCACGGAGCACCCGGAGGTCGCAGCCCTCGTCGGCTTGAAGGACCTGGTCATGGATGATCCGGTCCCAGCCGCGGGCGGGGGTGGCGGGGGGCGACCAGCTTTGGCGGCGGCGCTCGAGTTCTTCGGGGCTCACGAGCAGGTCGATGCTGCGCTTCTCGACCGAAAGGCGGATGCGGTCGCCGGTTTCGGCCAGGCCGAGCGGACCACCGGCGGCAGCTTCCGGGGTGACGTGCAGGACGATGGTGCCGAAGGCGGTGCCAGACATGCGGCAATCGCTGATGCGGACCATGTCCTTGACGCCGGCGCGGCCAAGCTTGGTGGGGATGGGGAGATAGCCGGCCTCGGGCATGCCGGCGGGGGTGAGCGGGCCGGCGTTCTTGAGCACGAGGATGTCGCCGGGTTCGACATCGAGGGCCGGATCGTCGATGCGGGCGCCGAGGTCGGCGGGGCCGTCGAACACGAGGCAGCGGGCCTCGGTCTCGAACAGAGCGGGCGTGGCGGCAGATCGCTTCAACAGCGCGCCGCGGGGGGCCAACGAGCCGAACAGCGCCACCAAGCCGCCGACCGGTGAGACCGGCTCGGCAAAGGCGCGGATGTAGCGGCGGTCGACGAAGGCGGGCTCGGCCAGGCGATCGCCGAGGGTCCGGCCGGTCACGTCGATACAATCGTGATGCAGCAGGTCGCGCAGCTCCCACAACAAAGCGGGCATGCCGCCGGCACTGTGGAAATCCTCCATGTAGCCTTCGCCGGTCGGTTTGAGATCGACCAGGACCGGGGTGGTGTCGGACAGCTCGTTGACCCGGTGCAGGTCGATCTTGATACCGCGGCGGCCGGCGATGGCGGTCAGGTGGATCATCGCGTTGGTGCTGCCGCCGAGCGCAAGCAACACGCGCAGCGCGTTCTCGACCGAGTGCTCGGTGATGAGTTGGCTGGGGCGGATCGGGTTCTCGACGAAGCGCATCACCAAGGTGCCGACTTCCTCGGCGGCGCGGAGGCGGTCGGCATGGACGGCGGGGATGCTGGCGTGGCCGCCGGGCATGAAGCCGAGCGTCTCGGCGATGCAGGCCATGGTCGACGCGGTACCCATCACGCCGCAGGTGCCGGCGGTGCTGGCCAGCCGGCCCTCGATCTCGCCGATCCGCTCGGCCGTGACCTTGCCGGCGCGGTAGGCGGCCCAGTAGCGGCGGCAATCGGTGCAGGCGGCGAGCCGCTCGCCCTGGAACGGGGTTGCCAACATGGGGCCGGTGACGACCTGGATCGATGGTACGTCCGACGAGGCGGCGCCCATGAGCTGGGCGGGCACGGTCTTGTCGCAGCCGCCGATCATGACGGCAGCGTCCATCGGCTGGGCGGCCAGCATCGCCTCGGTGTCCAGAGCGGCGAGGTTGCGGAAATGCATGGAGGTCGGGAACAGGCTTGGTTCGCACAGGCTGACGGTGGGGAAGGGCATGGGCAGGCCGCCGGCGGCCAGCACGCCGCGCTTGACCGCCTCGATGAGTTCGGGGGCGGTGCGGTGGCAATTGTTGAACGCCGAGCCGGTGTCGACGATGCCGATCACCGGCTTGTCGAGCATGGCGCCGGAGTAGCCCATGCTCTTGTAGAAGGTGCGCCGCAGATAGGCGGCGAATTCCGGATCGCCGTAGCCCGGCGTATTGCGGGCGAGGCCGCGCTTCGTTGTGTCGCTCATCGGACAACTCTAGGGGCAGAGTGGCGCGACGGGAACCGGGTGGGACTCGTGCCGGCACACAGAATTGAACAAAGGTATCGCGATGGACGAGGCTGAGATCACGACGTTGGACAGCCGGGTCGTCTACCGGAACCGGTGGATGACGGTCCGGGAGGATCGCATCCGCCGCCGGGACGGGTCGGATGGGATCTATGGCGTGGTGGACAAGCCGGATTTCGTGGTGGTGCTCGCCTTGGAGCCGGATGGCGCGATGCATCTGGTCGAGCAATACCGGTATCCGATCGGAGCGCGGTTCTGGGAGTTGCCGCAGGGCGCCTGGGAGGATCAGCCGGGGGTGGACATGGTGGCGGTGGCGCGAGGCGAGCTGCGCGAGGAGACCGGGCTCGAGGCCGGGCGGATGGAGAAACTCGGCTCGATGCTGGAGAGCTACGGTTTCGCGCATCAGCGCTGCCACGTGTTCGTCGCGCGGGAGCTGGTCGCCGGACCGGTGGTGCTGCTGCCGGAGGAGCAGGGGTTGATCTCGCGGCGTTTCCCCGCGGCGGAGGTGCTGGCGATGGTGGCGGACGGGACGATCCAGGACATGACGACGGTGGCGGCCCTGGGATTGGCGAGGTTGCGCGGCGTTCTCTAAAGCATCTTCCATGATGGCTCAGGATCGTTCGCAGCGCTGTGGAGTCGCGATCATGGCGAAGGCGCCGCGGCCGGGTCATGTGAAGACGCGGCTGCAGGGCGTGTTGCGGCCGGAAGAGGCGGCGGCGCTGGGGACGGCGTTCCTGCGCGACACGGCGGACAACCTGCACGCGGCGGCGTTGCTGGCGCCGATCGACCCGGTGGTCGCGTATGCGCCGGCGGGCCAGGAGAGCCGGTTCGACGGCCTGCTGCCGGCCGGGACGGCGCTTTTGTTGGCGGACGGGAGCGGGGGCGATGCGGAGGGCGTCGAGGGGTTCGGCCGCGTATTGCTGGAGACGATGCGGGGGCTGTTCGCCCGTGGATACGGCGCCGCCTGCGTTCTGGCGGCCGATAGCCCGACCTTGCCGACGGCGGAGATCGTGATGGCGGCGCGCACGCTGCTGGACGGGTCGGGCGAGGCGGTGCTCGGGGCGGTGGAGGATGGCGGGTATTACCTGCTGGGCCTGCGCGAGCCGCGGCCCGAGCCGTTCGCCGGGATCCGCTGGAGCACCGATTGGGCGGCGCAGGATACGCGCGAGCGATTGGCGGGGGCCGGGCTGGGGATCATCGAGTTGGCGCGGTGGTTCGATGTCGACGATCCCGCGGCGCTGTCGCGGCTGTTGAGCGATCGGAGCGGATACGCGGCGCCGCATACCCAGGCGGCGCTGCTGCCGATGCGCCTGGATGAACGCTTGCGGGTTGCCTGACCGTGCTCCTGGTGCTGGCTGCCTTGGTCGCGTTGGGGGTGGTGGCGCCGGTATTCGCGCTGCCGGCGGGTTCGTTTGGGGATTTGTCGACCGCGTTGACGTGGCGGTACATCGGATGGGTGTTGGCGGCCGGGGTGGCGTATGCGGGCGTCGTCTGGCTCGTCCGACGTCGGACCGTGTCGCGGGGCGCGCTGGTCGGGGCGTTGATCATCGCGGGGTTGGCGCGCCTGGTGGTGGTGGCGGCGCCGCCGGTGATGAGCACGGACCTGTATCGCTACGTCTGGGACGGGCGGGTGCAGGCGGCGGGGATCAATCCGTATCGCTATCTGCCGGCCGATCCGGCGCTGGCGGGATTGCGGGATACCGGCGCCGGGGCTGCCGCGATCTATCCGAACATCAACCGGGCGGAGAGCGCGCCGACGATCTACCCGCCGGCGGCGCAGATGCTGTTCGCGGCGATCGGGGTCACGGCGTCGTCAGTCTGGACGATGAAGGGCGTGATGCTGGCGCTCGACGTGATCGCCGGATGGCTCGCCTGGCGGCTGTTGCTCGCGGCGGGGCGGCCGGAGGCGTGGGTGCTGGTGTGGGCGCTCAATCCGCTGGTGATCCGCGAGTTCTCGGGGGCCGGGCACATCGACGCGGCGGCGCTGGCGGCGTCGGGGGCGGCGATGGTGTTGGCGGCCCGGCGGCGGCCGGGCTGGGCCGGGGCGGCGCTGGGGGTCGCGGTCATGTGCAAGCTGCTTCCGGCGGCGCTGGGGCCGGCGATCTGGCGGTTTCGGGCCAAGGAATGGGGCTCATGGCGGGCGCCGGTCGCGTGCGTGGCGGTGATTGCGGCGGGGTATGCGGTCTACGCCTCGGCGGGGTGGCGGATCCTGGGGTATCTGCAGGGGTATGCGCAGGAAGAGGAGCTGACCAAGGGCGGCGGCTTTGTTCTGCTGCGGCTGCTGGCGCTGGCGGGTCCGCTGCCGGACTGGGTGTCGGCCGTCTACATCGTGTCGGGCTTCGGGCTGCTGGACTGGCTGGCGTTCGCCATCATGCGGGGGGGCGGGGCGCCGCGGGCGGAGGTCGTGGCGCGGCAGGCGAGTTTGCTGTCGATCGCGCTGCTGGTCGTACTCACGCCGCATTATCCGTGGTATGTGACCATGGCCGTGCTGCCGGCAGTGGTGGCACCGGGTTGGGGTGCATTGTGGCCGTCGGTGGCGGGACCATTATTGTATCAGGACTATGGGTTGAGCGACCCTTGGTGGCCGGCCATCGTATACCTCCCGACGATGGCGTGGCTGGCCATGGAATTGCGGAAGGGGACTGAGCATGCCTGATACCACTATCGATGCCCGCCGCTATTTCGAGACGGTGGCATCGGGTGACAGTATCGCCACCGCGCCGCCGGTCTGCCTGTATCTAGAGGTCACGAACCGCTGCAACCTGCTGTGCGAGACATGTCCGCGGACGTTCGAGGATCTCGAGCCGCCGATGGATCTCAGCATGGAGCTGTTCACCAAGATCGTGGACCAGGTGCCGAACGTGAAGCGGGTGGTGCTGCACGGGGTCGGCGAGCCGATGCTGGTCAAGCATCTGCCGGACATGATCCGGTATCTGAAGCGGCGGGACGTGCACGTGCTGTTCAACACGAACGGGACGCTGCTGGCGCCGAAGAAGCAGCGGGAGATCATCGAGACCGGGCTCGACGAGCTGCGGGTGAGCCTGGACGCGGCGGAGGCGGCGACGTTCCTGAAGGTGCGCGGGAAGGACATGTTCGACCGGATCGTGCGCAACGTGAGCTCGTTCACCAATCTGCAGCGGGCGATGGGGGCCGAGAGGCCGCTGGTGAGCCTGTGGCTGACCGGATTGAAGGAGACGGTGGATCAGCTGCCGGATTTCGTCCGGCTGGCGGCGCGGATCGGGGTGAAGGAGGTGCATCTGCAGCGGTTGGTGTTCGACGATACCGGGTTCGGCATGGCGCGGTCGGACAACAGCCTGTTCGAGCAGACCCGCGCCGATGAGGAAGCGGTGATCGCCAACGCGACGGCGCTGGGGCAGAGTCTGGGGGTAATGCTGGACGCGTCGGGTGCGACGGAGCCGGGGATCAGTCTGAAGCGGCAGTCCGACGACAAGCCGTGGGCGATGTGCCGGCGGCCGTGGTCGCTGATGTATTTCACTGCGCATGGGACGGCGCTGCCGTGCTGCATCGCGCCGTTTTCCGAGCGTGGCTACGACAATTATACGCTGGGCAATGCGACGCAGCAGGACTTGGCCGAGATCTGGAACGGGAAGGCGTATCGGGATTTCCGCTCCGCGCTGCTGAGCGACGAGCCGCCGAAGCCGTGCCAAGGATGCGGGCTGCGCTGGAGCCTTTGACCGGGCTAGACCGCGTTTCCGTCGTCATTCCGACGTGGAACGAGGCGGAGGCGATCGGACCGGTGGTCGCCGAAGTGCTGGCGCAGGGCGTCGGTGAGGTCATCGTGGCGGATGGCAGCAGCACGGATGGGACGGCGGCGCGGGCGGAAGCGTCAGGGGCGCGGACGATCGATTGCGGGCGGGGCTATGGGCGGGCGTGCGCGATGGGGGCCGCGGCGGCGCGAGCCGGGTCGGACGTCATCGCGTTCATGGATGGGGATGGAGCGGATCGGGCGGATCAGCTCGGGCGTTTATGTGGGCCGGTGATCGCGGGAGAGCGGGATTTCGTCATTGGCTCACGGACGCGGGGGGAGCGGGAGCCCGGGTCCATGCTGTGGCATCAGGTTCTGGCGGGCGTCGTTGCCGGAAGGCTGATCGGGGCGAAATACGGGGTGCGGTATAGCGACATGTGCGCGTTCCGGGTGATCCGGCGGGAGGCGCTGGCTGGGCTTGGTATGCGCGAGATGACGTATGGCTGGAACATCGAGATGCAGATGAAGGCCGCACGGGCCGGGCTGCGGATCGAGGAGGTGCCGGTGCCGTATCGGGTGCGGGCGGCCGGGTCGTCGAAGGTCTCGGGATCGTTGAAGGGGACGATCGACGCGGGAAGGAAAATAGTAGGGACGTTTTTTAGGGTAGGTCGGGAGGCAGTGCCCTCACCCAACCCTCTCCTGGGGGGAAAGGGCTAGCGGAGGAGTTGTCGCAATTTTTGCTCCGCTCACTGTAGCGGGCTGAAGTTAACGTCCGGTGAACGTCAGCCGGTCCAGGAGGTCGAGCTGTGGCCCCGGGTCTGGGCCAGATTGGCGTCCACGATCGCGGTGATGTCGGTGCCGCCGGCTTCGCGGAGTACCGCTTCGGCTTTCGCCGCCAACTCCGCCGAGCGGATGCGAACCGCGAGGATCAGCTTGCCCTCGGCGCCGAGCGCATCGCGTGCCGTTGCGGCAGCGGCATCCACTGCGTTGCTGGCGCCCGATGTCGCAAGCACGGTGCCGATGGCGGAAGCGCCGCCGAGAGCGGCGACGACCGGCGCAGCGATGCCGCCGGTCGCGAGAAGGACGCCGGCGACTGCAAAGCCGGCGGTCGTCCCCGCCATGCCAGAGGCCATGGTGCGGAGCTGACCGCGGTCGATGTCGCCCGTCGCTGCGTCCGCGCTATCAGGCGTGTCGACGACGGCGTGGGGGTCGGGGAGGCTCAGATCGGCGCGGTCGAAGCCGGCCAGCTCGAGCTTGGCCATCGCGTCCTGCAGCGTGGCGTCGGTGGGAAACCGCGCCTGCATTTCCTGGACATCGTCGGCCAGAGCGGGCTGTTGGCTATTCTCGACGTTATCGCTCATCGAACAATTCCTTGTGTCTTGCGGATTCCAACGCCGGTTCAGGCTTTCGGTTCGGCTGTGGGGCGGATCCGCTGGTGACGGGCCCGGGCGGCGCGCTCGATCGCGGCGGCGACCAGCGGATCGAGGCGGAGTTCGGTGACGACCAGTTCGAGCATGCGCAGAACGGGCTGGCTCGATTTCCGGTCGGCCGCCACGATGTCGCAGGCCAGCGCGTAGGCGGTTTCGCGCAGCCGGGGTTCGAGCGCGTCGCGGATCATCTGGCCGGCGTGGGACAGGCCCTCGTCCTCGCCGAGGAGCGTGATGGCGGCGTCGGTGGCGGCCTCCAGTTGCTCGGAGCTGAACTCGAAGAAGGCGGGGACGGTCTGCACGAGGCCGGACATGACGCCGATCTCGCGGTCGGTGATGGCGCCGTCGGCGGCCGCGACGAGCACGATGGTGCAGATCAGCGCCTCCTCGGGGGTCAGCGAGGTGCGGAAATCCGCCACGGGTTGCTGCTTCTTCGACATGGTCTTGGTCATGTCCGGAGATTAGCCGGGTTCGGCCTGATTAAGGAAGGCACGCGTCTCGACCACGGCTTCGGCGAGGCCGACCCGGCGGACCGCCACGCCCGCGGGGAACGCGGAGAGCAGGCGTCCCGGGGTGCGGCGATCGAGCAGGACGAAGACGCCCCGGTCGGTTTCGGAGCGCACGAGCCGACCGAACGCCTGGCGCAGGCGGAGGCGGGCCTTGCCATCATCGTAATCCTTGGGCCGGCCGCCGGAGAGGTGGATGCGGCGTTCGCGATGCAGGATGTCGGGGCGGGGCCAGGGCACCCGCTCGAACACCACGAGCCGCAGCGCGCGGCCGGGGACGTCGACGCCGTCGCGCATGGCGTCGGTGCCGAGCAGGCAAGAGTCGATCTCGGCGCGGAAGATGTCGACGAGGGTGGCGTTGTCCATGGCGTCGACGTGCTGGGCGAACAGGGGGATGCCGGCGGCTTCGAGCGGGTCGGCGATGCGGGCCTGGACGGCTTTGAGCCGGCTGATGGCGGTGAACAGGCCGAGGCCGCCGCCGCCGGAGGCCACGAACAGGGCGCGGTAGGCGCCGGCGAGCGCCTCCATCTCGAAGCCGACGTCGGTGACGACGAAGGCGCGGGTTTGCGCGGCGTAGTCGAACGGGCTGGCGACGGAGACGCGCAAGGCCGGGGAGGGCAGGTGGGCGGCGCCGACGCGGGCTTCGGCTTCGGTCCAGGAGGCTTCCGCGTCACCGGCGCCGGTGTCGCGCAGGGTGGCCGACGTGATGAGCAGGCCGTGCGCGGGGGCGGCGAGGGCGGCGGCGAACGGGATGGTGGGGTCGAGCCAGTGGCGGTGCAGCCCGGCGTCGCGGTCGGCGCCGGCGCGGCGGTCGAGTTCGAGGGTGTGGACGTATTGCGGGCGCAACCCGGGTTCCGGGGCCGGGTCGCGGAGGGTCTGGAGCATCGAGTCCCAGGAGACGAGGCGGAGCTGGGCGCGGCGCTGGATGGAGCGGATGGCGGCCTCGATGCGCTGGCGCTGGGCGGCGTCGAGGGAGTCGGCCTCGGATTCGAGCAGATCGCGCAGGTGTTGGAGAAGGTTGGTTAACGGTTCGGCGATACGATGCAGGGCGCGTTGCAGGGTGGCGGCTGCGGCGGGGAGATCGGGCGCGAGCGGATAGAGGTCACATTCCAGACTGCCTGGGTCCTCGCCGCTGCGGGCGAGGGCTTGGGTGCGGATCAGGCGGAGGACGGATTCGAACGGGCCGGTTTCTTCGGTGTCGAGCAGGCGGGAGGACCAGCCGATGCCGGGGAGGGCGCGGGCCGCTTGCAGGGCGGCGTCGAGCGAGGGCTGCAGGATGGGGTAGAGCGCGAGGAGGTCGTCGAGTCGGCGGCGCAGGCCGCGGGCGCGCGACCGGCCGCCCTCGGCGCCCAGCAGCCAGCGGCGGAGTTCGGCGCCCTCGGTGCCGGTCAGCGAGGCGGCGAAGGCGCCGTCGGCGGCGTCGAACACGTGGTGGCCTTCGTCGAACACGTAGCGGCTGGGGACGAGGTTGTCGTCGATCCCGCCCCAGGCGGCCTGGGCCATGACGAGGGCGTGGTTGGCGACGACGAGGTCGGCGGTGCGGGCGCGGCGGATGGTGTGTTCGACGAAGCAGACCCGGTAGTGCGGGCAGGCACCGTGGATGCACTCGCCGCGGCGGTCGGCGATGGCGGGCAGCAGGCCGGGGCCGAACAGCTCGGTGAACCAGCCGGGCAGGTCACCGCCGGCGACGTCGCCGTCGGCGGTCGCCAGGGCCCAGCGGGCGATCAGGCCGAGCGGGACGATACCGGTGAAGTTGGGGGCGCTCACGTGCTCCTGGAAGTTGAGCAAACACAGATAGTTCTCGCGCCCCTTGCGGACCACGACCCGGCGCCGCCGCTCCGCCAGGCCGGGGAACAGCCGCGTCAGTTCGGCGTCGATCTGGCGCTGCAGGTGGCGCGTGTAGGTGCTGAGCCATACGCTGCCGCCATTGCGCTCGGCCCAGAGGCTGGCCGGCGCGATGTAGCCGAGCGTCTTGCCGGTGCCGGTGCCGGCTTCGGCCAGGACGAGGGCCGGGTCGCCGGCGGATTGGCGGGGGGCGAAGGCGTCGGCGACGGCGCTGGCGTAGTCGGCCTGGCCCGGGCGCTGTTCGGCGCCGGGTCCGAGGATGGTGGCCAGGCGGGTGCGGGCTTCGGCGGCGCCGACGGGGTGGCTGGCGGGCGGTGGCGGCGGGGGCTCCTCCTCCCATTCGGGCAGGCGGGTCCAGACGCGGAACGGGTCGAGCGAGGGACGCGCCGCGGCAGCGCCGAGCGCGGCGAGGACGTAGCGCGCCCAGGGCCAGCCGGCTCGGCCCATCGCGGCGGCCAGTGCCGGGGCATCCTTGTTGAGCGTCAGGCCGGCGGCGGCGGCGAGGCGCTGCAGGAGAGCCTCGGCGATGTCCGGCAGCGCGGCGGCGGCGTCCTCGATGGAGCGGGGGATGCGCAGGTCGAGCGCGGCCGCGAGGCCGGCGGGGGTAGGGGGCGCGCTGCGGGCCGGGCAGACGAAGGCGAAGAGCTGCAGGAGGTCGAGGCACGGCATGGGCTGCAGGCCGAGGCGGCGGAGCGTGGCTGGGGCATGCACGACGAGCGGCGGGTCGTCGGCGTGCAGGTGCCGGGCGGCGGCGGCGTTGGCCAGCAGCAGGAGTTCGCCGTCGGCGCTCAGGAGGGCGGCCCGGCCGTGCCCGGCGACGACAGAGAGTGCTTGGGGCAGCAGACTCACTTGATTGCCTTGGGGGCCAGCGGCGACATCGCGGTTCGTGTATCATGGGGGAGGGTGGTGAGCTAATAGGAGCCGGTTGACCGCGACGACCCGTGTCTTAAGCTTGGAAATGATGTCTGACACTTATCTGACGCTGGGCGGCCTTCCGCTGCCGAAGGCTTGGCCATTCGACGAAGCGGCCCGGATCGAGGCGCAGATGGCGGCCAGCGGGAAACAGCTGGCGCTGTTCGAAACCGGGTATGGGCCCTCCGGCCTGCCGCATATCGGCACGTTCGGCGAAGTCGCGCGGACCAGCTGGGTCCGCCATGCATATACGGTGCTGACGGGCAAACCCACGCGGCTGCTGGCGTTCAGCGACGACATGGACGGGCTGCGCAAGGTTCCCGACAACGTGCCGAATCGGGAGATGCTGGCCGGGTATCTGAACCAGCCGCTGACGCGGGTGCCGGATCCGTTCGGGACGCATCCGAGCTTCGGCGAGCACAACAACGCGCGGCTGCGGGCGTTCCTGGACGGTTTCGGCTTCGACTACGAGTTCGCCTCGAGCACGGAGTATTACCGGGCCGGCCGGTTCGACGAGGCGCTGATCCGCGTGGCGGAGCGGCATGAGGAGATCGTGGCGATCATCCTGCCGACGCTCGGGCCGGAGCGGCGGGCGACGTATTCGCCGTTCCTGCCGATCCATCCGCGGGACGGGCGGGTGATGCAGGTGCGGATCGACCAGGTGGATCCCGCGGCGGGGACGCTGCGATGGGCCGACCCGGTCAGCGGCGAGAATTTCGAGACGGCGATCCGCGGCGGCGCGTGCAAGCTGCAGTGGAAGGCCGATTGGGCGATGCGGTGGTATGCGCTCGGGGTCGATTACGAGATGTCGGGCAAGGATTTGATCGACAGCGTGAAGCTGTCGGGCAAGGTGTGCCGGGCGCTCGGGGCGCCGCCGCCGGTCGGCTACACCTACGAGCTGTTCCTCGACGAACACAGCCAGAAGATCAGCAAGAGCAAGGGCAACGGTCTCTCGGTCGAGCAGTGGCTGGACTACGCGCCGGCGGAGAGCTTGTCGCAATATATGTACAACTCGCCGCAGCGGGCGAAGCGGCTGTTCTTCGACGTCATCCCGCGCGCGGTGGACGAGTTCATCGCCAATGCGGCCAAGCTCGAGGGGCAGACGGACGAGCAGCGCTACGTCAACCCGGCCTGGCACATCATCGGCGGGCGCAACGCGGATTTCCGCAGCCCGGTGCCGTTCTCGATGTTGCTGAACCTGGCCAGCGTGGTGAACGCGGAGACGCCGGACATGCTGTGGGGGTTCCTGCGGCGGTACGCCCCGGACGCGGGGCCGGGGAAGAGCGCCTTCGTCGACGGCATGGTGACGCACGCGATCAAATACTATCGCGACTTCGTCCGGCCGCAGAAGCAGTTCCGTACGGCCAGCCCGATGGAGCGCGGGGCGCTGCAGGATTTGGCGGCGACGCTGGCCGGGTTGCCGGCCGGGACGGATGCCGAGGGAATCCAGAACGCGGTCTACGAGGTCGGCAAGCGGCATCCGTTCCCGGATTTGAAGGCCTGGTTCGGCTGTTTGTATCAGGTGCTGCTCGGGCAGGCGGAGGGGCCGCGATTCGGCGGGTTCATCGCGCTGTACGGGATCGACGAGACGGTGGGGCTGATCGGGACAACTCTGGCCAGGCCGGCGGACGCCGCCTGAATGCTGGCTGTGTTGAAGAAGGTCGCTCGGCAGTTGCCGGCCGTTCTTGGCGTGCTGTTGTTGGGTGGGGCGATCTACGTGGTGTGGAAGGAGTTCCACCACCTGAAAATCTCCGACATTCGGGCGGCGCTGTCGGATATCTCGACCAAGGCCCTGGTCGGGTCGTTCATCTGGACGGTGCTGTCGTATGGGGTGCTGACGTTCTACGACCGGCTGGGCACGATGTTCGCGGGCAACAAGGTGAGTTACCGCCGGGTCGCGTTCGCGTCGTTCTGTGCGTATGCGCTGTCGCATAATCTGGGATTCGCGGCGGTGTCCGGGGCCGCGGTGCGCTACCGGCTATATGCGCATTGGGGGTTGACCCCAGTGCAGATCGCCAAGGTGATCGCGTTCTGCAGCCTGACCTTCGGGCTGGGCGGGATGGTGCTGGGCGGCTGCATCCTGTTCATCGAGCCGGAGGCGGTGCCGTTCCTCGGGACGATCATCCCGCATTGGGGCATGTACCTCATCGCGATGCTGCTGTGGGGGATCGTGATCGGCTACATCAGCCTGTCGCGGTTCGTCGGCAAATTCATGGTGTTCGGCGTCCATGTCGAGTTGCCGCATTGGAAGATGGCGTTCGTGCAGGTGGCGCTGGCGACGGTGGACGTCGCGGTCACGGCGGCGATCATGTACCAACTGCTTCCCGACGCGCCGAACCTGACCTTCGCGCGGTTCCTCGGGGTGTACCTGAGCTCGTATACGGCGGGGCTTGCGGCGAACGTTCCGGGCGGGCTCGGGGTGTTCGATACGGCGATGCTGCTGGGGTTGGAGCCCTATATGTCGGCGCCGCGGATCCTGGGCGGAATCGTGGTGTTCCGTCTCTATTACTACATCATCCCGCTGTTCATCGCGGGCACGCTGTTCTCGGGCAACGAGATCGTCATGCGGGGGGGCGCGCTGTTCCGCCGCGGCAAGCCGGCGCCGCGGACCGCCGCCCGCTCGGTGTTCAGCGAACGGAGCTTCGCCGTGGTGGCGTCGACCGGGTCGGTCGCGCTCTGTGGCGCGATGCTGCTGGGCATCGGCGTGCTGGACGACAAGCCGCAATTCCCATGGTTCGACGCCGACTTCTCAGAGGTCGCGGCCAATGCGGGGCAGTTCGTCCCGTCGCTGATCGGCGCCGCGCTGATGGTGTTCGCCATCGGCCTGACCCGGCGCGTCACGTTCGCCTGGTTCATGACCATCATCCTGCTCGTGATTGGCGCCTGCTACACCACGGCGCAGGGTTTCTCGACCTGGGTGCCGGCCGTGCTGCTGTTCACGGCGGTGCTAATCGCGCCGTTCCGCGAGGCCTATTACCGCCACGCGCGGGTGATCAAGAGCCCGCTGCAGCCGGGCACGCTCGTGCCGCTGCTGGTGCTGGCGGTCTGCGTGCTGAACCTGGCGCTGCTGGAGCCGCGGGTGCGGGGGATGTCGGAGAACAGCCTGTTCGATCTCGTGACGTCGCCGGACTTCTCGAACGGGTCGCGCGTGACGCTGGCGCTGGTGGTGGTGCTCGGGCTGCTCGCGCTGTGGCGGGTGATCCGCCCGGTGCGAGTGCGGTGGCTGGAGTGGAAGGGCGAGGGGCGGCTGCGCTACGCGTCGCTCGGGATCGAAGACCCGCCGGCGACCGCGGATGGCGTGGTGTTCGGCGAGAGCGAGCGCGCGGCGGTGCCGTTCCGCCGGGTGGGGCGCGTGCTGCTCGGGCTGGGCGATCCGGCCGGGGCGGAGTCGGACCGGGTGTCGGCGATCTGGAACCTGCGTGACCTCGCCGTGCAGGAGCACCGCGATCCCGCATTCTACCGGGGCGGGGCGGGGCTGGCGAAGGTGTATGAGGATTTGGGGCTGACGCCGGTGGCGCTCGGATCGGACGGGCTGCTGTCCACCGAGGCGGCGGCGGCGGACGAATTCCTTTATTGTGTGGCGGAGCGCGATTTGGGGCTGCTGGCGCCGCTCCTGCCGGAGGTCGCCAAGCGCCGGCTCCAGAACGCCGCGGAGTGAGCTACTTCTTGCGCGGGGCGGTGGCGGGCGCGTTCGGCAAGGTGATTGGGACGCCGATGTTCAGCATGGTGACGCCGCCGAAACTCGTGGTGGCTGGCTTGGCGGGGGCGAACGCGCCGAAGGTGAAGCTCGCCGGCGGGATGGCGCCGAAGCGGGTGCCGACCGGCGGCCACACGCCGTAGGGACCGTTGGCCTTGGCGCCGCCGCTGGTCGCGGCGCCCATCGGGGTCATGACCCGGCCGAAGACGAGACGCTGGTATTCCTCGCCGAACTCGGGCGTGCTCGAGTGATACCAGGCGGTGGCGAGCGGCCAGTCACGGGTCTGCTGATACAGGGCGGTCAGGAATTTGACGGCGTAGCGGGCGTTCGTGCCGGGATCGAAGGCTGCCTCGAGATCGGCAAACGCCTTCGGGTGGTGCATGAGGTTCACCTGCATGCAGCCGACGTCGATGCTGCGCTTGCCCTTGGCTTGTAACGCCTGAACGGCGGCGATGACTTCGGACTTGCTATCGAAGAAATAGCCGACGCCTTCGACGTTGATGGTCCAAGGCCAGGGACGCACTTTGCCGGTGGTGGCATCGAGGCGGCCGCTCTCGACCCGGGCGATGGAGGGGAGCAGCTTGTCGGGCACGCGGCCGGGTAACTTGGCCGCGACGCCAATCGCCTGATCGCATTCGGCGAACGGGTTCGGTGGCACGACGATCGGCTCGGCCCAGGCTGGCATGGACACCAGCCCG
Organism: uncultured Acetobacteraceae bacterium; assembly: GCA_964657565.1. Classification (GTDB taxonomy): domain Bacteria; phylum Pseudomonadota; class Alphaproteobacteria; order Acetobacterales; family Acetobacteraceae; genus JAVVHH01. The sequence continues at coordinate 1,889 of CAZZVQ010000088.1, read as the reverse complement.
GCGAGCAGCAGAGACCAGGACCGCATGATTAGGCGGGGATCAGGCCGCCCAGCCGGGCGAGCGCGGCCAGGTGGGTCTCGGTGTCGCCGAAGCCGCGCTCGATCATCGTCATGCGCTTGAAGAAATGTCCCACCGCGTACTCCATGGTCATGCCGATACCGCCGTGCATCTGCACGGCTTCTTGGCCGATATGGCGGCCGCTGCGTCCGATCTGGACTTTTGCCGCATGCATGGCCCGTTGCCGCTCGATTACCGTCTCATTGGAGGCCATCATTGTGGCAAAAATAGACATACTACGGGCTTGTTCGAGACTAACATACATGTCCACGGCCCGGTGTTGCAACGCCTGATTGTCCCCGATCGGTTTTCCGAACTGTTTGCGTGTCTTGAGATAGTCGGCCGTCATGTCCAGCATCGCCTGCATCACCCCCACCGACTCGGCCGCGAGCGCCGCCAACATCTCGTCCTGCGCCCATTCCAGGCCCGGCAGCGCTTCACCGGGGTCACCGAGCGCTTCGGCCGGGGCGGCGTCGAACTCGATCTCGGCGGCGCGCAGGCCGTCCTGGGTTGGGTAGCCGCGGCGCGAGACGCCTTTCGCCTCCGCCTCGACCAGGAACAGGCCGATACCGTGGCGCGCCCGCTCGTCCCCGTCTGTGCGCGCCGTCACGAGCAGGGTGTCGGCGGTGTCGCCGCTGAGGACGAGGCTCTTGGCGCCGGTCAGCGCCCAGCCATCGCCGCTGCGCACGGCTTTGGTCTTGATATCGTTGAGGCTGTAGCGGGATTGGCGCTCGACTTGCGCGTAGGCGAGGGCGCGTTCGCCGGCGGCGATCTCCGGGACCAGGCGGGCGCGCTGTTCGGGGGTGGCGACGTGGCGCAGGAGGGCGGCGCCGATGACGGCGGTGGCGAGGTAGGGCTCGACGACCAGGCCGCGGCCGAACGCTTCCATGACGATGGCCGTCTCGGTCGGGCCGCCGCCGAAGCCGCCATCGGCTTCGGAGAAGGGCAGCCCGAGCAGGCCCAATTCGGCCATCTGTGCCCAGGCGGCCCGGCTCCAGCCACCGGGTTCGGCGCGATAGAGGCGGCGGGCCTCGAACCCGTACTTATCGGCGATGAAGCGGTCGACGCTGTCCTTCAGCAGGCGCTGTTCGTCGGAAAGGTCGAAGTCCATGGCGTTCCCCCGCGGCCGTTGATGCCGATTGGGGGAAGCCCATAGCGCATAGCGTGGGGCGGTTACACCCTCGCCCAGCCCTCTCCCGGCGGGAGAGGGCCGCTCAGAGGTCGGCGGATCACATGTTCTTCTTGGTCTCGGTGGCGCTGCGCGTCACGGCGTTGGCGCCGGCGCTGACGTCCTGGCCGGCGCCGGCAACCGTATTGCAGGCGGAAAGCAAGGGCGCGGCGGCAGCGATCATCAGGATCGCGAGCAGGGCGCGGAGCGTAGCAGGGTGGCGCATCGATGTTCCTCAACCAATGGTTTCGCGCTAAGCTACCCACGGGTCCCATCGGGTTTCAAGCGCGGGATGCAGAGTGGCGCATTGGACGCGTCGGCGTGCCCATGCTAGGGCGCGCGTCGCCGTCGGATGGTCATCCCGCGGAGCGCGAGGTTCAAGCTAATGAGTTCGATCCAATTCGACCCCGAGGCCATACGGAGTCTCGCCAATATCCTGCGCGATGCCGGGTTGACGGAGATCGAGATCGTCGAGGCCGACCGCCGGATCCGGGTGACGCGGGCGGCGGTGGCCGGTGCCGCGCCGGTCGTGGCGGCGGCGCCGGTCGCGGCCGCACCCGTTGCGGCGAAGTCCGTCGTACCCGCACCTGCCAAGCCCAAGGCCACGCTCGGCCACAAGGAGCAGCGCGAACTCGCGGCGCTGCCGGCCACCATCACGGCCCTG
>CAZZVQ010000087.1:0-22152 GCA_964657565.1 uncultured Acetobacteraceae bacterium | reverse complement strand
TGCGGGAGCGGCACGCGGAGGGCTCGCACTACGTTCCGGCGCAATTGCAGGACGGGCGGATCGTGCCGGGCCATGGGGCGTGACACGGCCTGAGTTTTTGGACGATCCCGCATTGGCTGCGGTGCTCGACGCGTTGCCGCGGGCCCGGCTGGTCGGCGGATGCGTGCGAGACGCGCTGGCGGGGCGGGCGGTGGCGGACGTCGATCTGGCCACGCCGGAGCCGCCGGACGCGGTCATGCGGGCGCTGGCGCAGGCCGGGCTGAAAGCGGCGCCGACCGGGTTGAAGCACGGCACGGTCACGGCGATCAGCCAGCATCGCGGGTTCGAGGTGACGACGCTCCGGCGCGATATCGAGACGGATGGGCGCCACGCGGAGGTGGCCTGGACCGACGACTGGGAGGTCGACGCGGCCCGGCGGGATTTCACCTTCAATGCGATGTCGATGACGCCCGACGGCGCGGTGTTCGACTATTTCGGCGGCCGGCGCGATCTCGAGGCCGGGCGCGTGCGGTTCGTCGGCGAGCCGGCGGCGCGGATCGCCGAGGACTACCTGCGTATCCTGCGGTTCTTCCGCTTCCAGGCGCGGTACGGGCAGGCGGCCCCCGACGCCGGCACGGTCGATGCGTTGCGCGGGGGCATCCCGGGGTTGGCGCTTCTCTCGCCGGAGCGGGTATGGAGTGAATTCAAGCGGATACTGGTCGCGCCCGACCCGGTCGGCTCGGTGCGTCTGATGGCCGAGCTGGGGGTGCTGCCGGCGGTCTTGCCGGGGGCCGAGGTCACGGGGCTGGAGCGGGTGATGGGGGCGCCGGCGGACCCGATCCTGCGGCTGGCCGCGCTCCGGCCGCCGCCGGACGTGGCGGAGCGGTGGCGGATGTCGGCAGCCGAGGCGGAAGCGCTGGCCGGGCTGACGGGACCGCCGCCGGATAGGGATCTGGCGGGAGCGGCGTTGCGCCGGGCGCTGGCCGACACGCCGGCGCCGGTGTTGATCGGGCGGTCGTGGCTGGCCAATGGGGCGGACGGGGCGCCGGTGCGGGCGCGGTTGGCTGCCGAGCCACGGCCTCGGTTCGCGCTGGCCGGGCGGGATGCGTTGGCGCTGGGCGTGCCGCCGGGGCCGCTGGTGGGCGAGTTGATCCGGGCGGTGCGGGACTGGTGGATGGCAGGCGGGTGCGTCGCCGACGCCGCTGCGTGCCGGGTGGAACTGGCGCGGCGTGTGGCGTTGGCGGGCGCGCAGGGGTAGACGCGCTGCATGGAGGCGTTGGCACGACCGATCGTTGAGGTGAGCACGCGACAGCTGATGCGTCGGTTGTGGCGCGAGCAATTGCGGTTCCACCGCGGCAAGCTGCTGTACATCCTGGTGCTGACGGGGCTCACGGCCGGGCTGACCGGGCTGTATCCGGTCGTGATCGACCGCGCGATCTCGATGTTCGTCGGGCGGGATGCGCGGATTCTGTATCAGGTGCCGATCATCGTGATGATCGTGACGGCGGCGAAGGCGGCGGCACAATATTTCCAGACCGTCGCGGTGCAGCAACTGGTGCTGATGGTGATCCGCGACCTCCAGGACCGGATGTTCGTGCATCTGGCGCGGGCGGACCTGGTGCAGGTCGAGCGCGAGCCGCCGGCACAATTGGCGACCCGGTTCACGACCGATGTGACGCTGATCCGCGAGGCGCTGACGCGGGCGGTCAACGGGGTCAGGGACAGCGTGACGATCATCGGTCTGGTCGGCTCGATGCTGTATCTGGACTGGACGTTGTTCCTGATCGCCGCGGTCCTGTATCCGCTGGCGGCGGTGCCGATCCAGCGGCTTGGCAAGCGCATCCGGCGGGCGTCGGGCGGGATGCAGGAGCAGATGGGGGAGACGGCGGCGTTCCTCTACCAGAGCTTCGCGCAGGCACGGACGGTGCGGGCGTATCGGCTGGAAGCGACGGAGGCGGCGCGGGCGAAGGCGGCGTTCGAGCAACTCTATGCCGCGCTGCTGCGCATGACGCGGAGCCGGGCGATCCTGGACCCGATGCTCGAAGTGCTGGGCGGGACGGCGGTGGCGCTGGTGATCGGGTTCGCCGGCTGGCGGGCGGCGACGGGGGCGGGCGGGATCGGCAATTTCTCCGGCTTCGTCGCGGCCCTGCTGCTGGCAGCGCAGCCGCTGCGGTCGCTGGGCGCGTTGAATGCGGCGCTGCAGGAGGGGTTGGCCGGGCTGGTGCGCGTGTTCGACGTGATCGACGAGCAGCCGCAGGTGAAGGAGAGGGCGGGGGCGGTGGTGCTGCCGCCGGGTCCCGGGCGGGTGCGGTTCGAGGGCGTGTCGTATGCCTACCCGGATGGACGGGTCGGGCTGCGGGATTTGAGTTTCGATGCCGCACCAGGCCTGACGGTGGCGTTGGTGGGGCCGTCGGGAGCCGGGAAGAGCACGGCGCTGGCGCTGATCCCGCGGCTCGGGGATGTGCTCGCGGGCCAAATCACCATCGACGGGACCGATATCCGCGATCTGACGCTGGCGAGCCTGCGGGACGCGATCGCCTATGTGGGGCAGGACGCGCTGCTGTTCGACGATACGGTGGGCGGCAACATCCGCATCGGCCGGCCCGGCGCGAGCGACGCCGAGGTCGAGCAAGCGGCCCGGGCGGCGGCAGCGGACTTCATCGACGACCTGCCGCAAGGGTTCGCCACCCCGGTCGGTCCTGGCGGCGGCCGGCTGTCCGGGGGGCAGCGCCAGCGCGTGGCGCTGGCCCGGGCGCTGCTACGCAATCCGCGCATCCTGTTGCTCGACGAAGCGACCAGCGCGTTGGACGCGGAGAGCGAGGCGGCGGTGCAGGCCGCCCTGATGCGGTTGCGGCGGGGGCGGACCACGGTGGTGGTGGCGCACCGGCTGTCGACGGTGCGGGATGCCGACCTGGTGGTGGCGATCGCCGACGGGACGGCGGTGGAGCAGGGGACCCATGCGGACCTGCTGCGGCACGACGGTCTGTATGCGCGGCTGGTCAGAACCCAGGCCTTGGCGGCTTGACCACGGGTTTGGCTGCGGACACAACCCGGCCCATGCAGCGAATCTTCTCCGGAATCCAGCCTTCAGGCGTGCCGACGCTCGGCAATTACCTCGGCGCGGTGCGCAACTGGGTGACGCTGCAGCGCGATCACGACTGCATCTACTGCGTCGTCGACCTCCACGCACTGACGCAGTTCCAGAACCCGAAGACGCTGGCCTCGGCGACGCGCGAGATGGCGGCGGCGCTGATCGCCTGCGGCATCGATCCCGCCCGGCACATCCTGTTCCTGCAATCGGCGGTGCCGGCGCATGTGCGGCTCGGCTGGATCTTCACCTGCGTGGCCCGGCTGGGCTGGCTGAACCGGATGACGCAGTTCAAGGACAAGGCCGGCAAGGACCGGGAGAACGTGTCGGCCGGTCTCTATATCTATCCGAACCTGATGGCCGCCGACATCCTGACCTATCACGCCACGCGGGTCCCGGTGGGGGACGATCAGAAGCAGCATATCGAGCTGGCGAACGACATCGCGCAGAAATTCAACCATGACTTCGGGACCGAGTTCTTCCCTGCGATCGAGCCTCTGATCCTGGGCGACGCGACGCGGGTGATGAGCCTGCGCGACGGCACCAAGAAGATGAGCAAGTCGGATCCGTCGGACCAGAGCCGGATCAACCTGACCGACGATGCGGACACGATCGCGCTGAAGATCCGGCGGGCAAAGACGGATCCGGAGCCGCTGCCCGAGAGCGCCGAGGGTTTGGTGAACCGGCCGGAGGCGCGCAACTTGGTGGGCATCATGTCGGCGCTGCTGGACACCAGTACTGCGAGCGTCCTGGCCGATCACGGCGGCAAAGGCTTCGGCGCCTTCAAGGAGGCGTTGGCCGAAGTCGTGGTGAGCAAACTGGTCCCGATCGCCACCGAGACCCGGCGGCTCCTCGACGACACCGCCGAGATCGACCGCATCCTCCGCGACGGCGCGGCACGCGCGGCGGCCATTGCCGACCCGATCGTGGAAGAGGCCGAACGACTGGTCGGCCTCCTCAAACCGTAGGATCGTTCAGGTTTACAGGAGCCACCTCAACTCGTCACCCCCGGGCTTGACCCGGGGGTCCAGGCCAAGCGGCGCGGTCCATTGGCACCGTGGACCCGCGGGTGACGAATTTCAAATGTGTCCAGTCGACCTGACCGGCTTCGACGCTAGAGCTGGATCGCTTCGGCCCGTCACCCCCGGGCTTGACCCGGGGGTATCTGGCCAACCTGCCCCAATACCGCCCTAGAACTCAGCGCCGGACGTAGGTGACGCGCGGGGCCGGCTTGGTCGCCAGCGCGAGCAGGAAGCCGATCCCGGCGGCGATCAGCACGGCCGTGATCGGGCGCTGATCGATCTGGTCGGCCAGGGCGTCGCCGGCATCCTCGATCTGATCGAGCAGCTGCGACCCGTAGTCACCGCCGTAATCGCGCACCGCGTCCTTGACCTGGCCAAACGCCTTCTGGGCCGTGCCGGCGGCCTGATCGAACGCGCCATCCGCCTTCAGCTTGGTGTCGCCGGTCAGCTTCCCCGCCATCTCCTCGGCCTTGCCGCCGAGCTTCTGGGCCGCGCCCTCAAACCGGTTCTCGTCCATGTGGTCCTCCAATCCTCGTTGCGCTCAAACCCGGACGGGGCCGTTCGGTTCCCAGGCTCAGACCGGCAGCCAGATGGTGACCGTGGTGCCGGCGCCCTCGGTGCTCTCGATGCGCATGTGGCCGCGATGGCGGTTGACGATGTGCTTGACGATGGCCAGGCCGAGCCCGGTGCCGCCGACGGCGCGGGAGCGGCGGGTGTTGACCCGATAGAACCGCTCGGTCAGGCGCGGAATGTGGATCGCGGGAATGCCGGCGCCCTCGTCGCGCACGCTGAACGCGACACCGCTCAGGCCGCCATAGGCGCTGGCGCGGGCGTCGACGTGGATGACGCCGCCATCCCGCCCGTATTTGATCGCGTTCTCCAGCAGGTTCTGCAGCACCTGGCCGAGTTGGTCCCGGTCGCCCACGACGGCGGGGAGCCCCGGGGCGAGCGTGCTCTGCAGCGTCACCGAGCGGCCACTGAACAGCGGACCGAGGCTGGTGGCGGTGGTCTCGATCAGCCCGGCGACATCGACCCGGCCCGATGGCGCCACGTGCTCGGTCAGCTCGATGCGGGACAAGCCGAGCAGGTCGTCGATCAGGCGGTTCATGCGCTGCGCCTGCTCGGCCATGATACCGAGGAAGCGGTGCTGGGCGGCCGGGTCGTCGGCGGCGGGGCCGCGCAGGGTGTCGATGAAGCCGATCAGGCTGGCCAGCGGCGTGCGCAACTCATGGCTGGCATTGGCGACGAAGTCGGCCCGGATCCGCTCGATCGTCCGCTCGCGGGTGCGGTCCGACAGCAGGGCGATCACCGGGCCCTTGACGCCCTCGACCGGCATCATGCGCACATTCAGCTCGCGGGCGATCGGAACCGGGAGGCTGAGGTCGAGCGACGTCTCGGCGCCGTCGGTCACCGCGTGGTCGAGGGCGGCGCGGAAGGCCGGCATGCGGAGCAGGGCAGGGGCGCCGGCGCCCAGCGTGGTGCGTGCTTCGGCGTTGAGGCGGCGGATGTTGCGGTCGGCGCCGAACAGGATGACCGGGTCGGGCAGCCGCTCGAGCAGCGCCTGCTCGGCCGCGAGTTGCTCGCGCAGCGAGGCGACTTCGGCCGACAGCGCGCGGATCTCCTGCACGGCGGCGATGGCGCGCGAACGGACCCGGGTGGCCCGCCGACGGCCCACGTAGAAGCCTGCGCCACACGCGCCCGCCAGCAGGATCAGCAGGCCGACGACGGTGGCGACGGACATCGGCCGCTACATCCCCGGCGGCGCGCCTCCGTCCGGCGGCACGTCGCGCGACCGCACGCCGTTCGGACCGATCTCGAACAGCGCGAGCGAGCGCCGGACGGTGCCGTCGGGGAGAAGGCGGAACACGCCGTTGGCACCGGCGAACCCGGATGGATTGACCAACAGGTTCACGTCGATTCCGGCCGGGGTGCTGGCGGCGCGGGCGGCGGCGGCGGCGTCGAACGCGATGCTGCCGATGTCGCGCGGCGGCGTGCCGTAATGGGCGATGTAGTTGTCCTCGAACACCTTCAGCGTCCCCGTCGGCGGACCGGCGAACCACGCCCCGGCCAGCGGGGCGAGTTTGCCGGCGTCGCGGGCCCACAGCGCGGTGCCCAGCAGTCGGACGCGATCGGGGCCGAGCCCGGCGGCGACGAGCTGCGGCAGGATGCGCAAGGTGACGTCGGCCGTGGTGCCGAGGAGCAGCGCGTCGATGGCCGGTGGGGCGCCCGATGGAGCGCCGCCGCTGCCGAGTTGCGTAATGGCGCTGTCGAGACCGCTTTGCCCGTCGTAGCGCAACACCGTCGGCGGCGGCAGGCCCGCCTCGGCCGCGGCCGGCGCGAGGCCGGCGGCCAGCGAGTCGCCGAACGGATTGGACGGCAGGATGGCGCCGATGCGGCGCTTGTCACTGGCGACGGCGGCCCGGACGAGGGTGCGGACCTGCTGCGCGGAGGTCAGTCCCAGCGGCCATAGGCCCGGGCGGGCCTTGCTCGAATCGGACGTCAGGGCGAGCACGGGGATGTTGCTGGCCGTGGTGACCGGGGTGAGCGCCGTGGTCTCCAGCGCGGTGAGCGGGCCGACGATGATGCCGGCCCCCGCCGCCGAGGCAGCACGGGCGGCAGCGGCGGCGCCTTCGGGGGTGCCCTTGGTGTCTTGCGTGTCGAAGGCGTTATCCGGCGAGGGCTGGAAGGCGAGTTTGGCGGCGAGCAACAAGGACTGACCGAGCGGCGCGTTGGCACCCGACAGCGGCAGCAGGAGGGCGATGCGGCGTCCGGTCGGCGCGGACATCTCGGGCGGGACGTACCCGGCCCCGGCGCCAGGTCCATAGCCGGGGGCGTATGGCTGGGCTACGCAGGCGGTCAGGCCGAAGGCGGCCAGGAGCAAGGCAAGTGCCCGACCCAGATAATCTAGACGCGCCGTTGGGCGGGGCCATCGGGGATCCATGCGACTCTCCTCGCTCGGGCGAGTCGAACGGCTCGCGCGCGCCGCATATACCATCAGGACTGATTTTGGTCGCAACCCCGATCGGCAACCTGGCTGACCTTTCCGCCCGCGCCGTGGCCGCGCTGCGGCATGCGGAACTGATCTTGTGCGAGGACACGCGGACCAGTTCGGTGCTGCTCGGGCATTACGGGATCGGGACGGCGACCGCGCCGCTGCACGAGCACAACGAGAGCGCGCGCATCCCGGCGGTGTTGCAGCGGCTGCTTGCGGGGGCGTTGATCGCGCTGGTGTCGGACGCCGGGACGCCGCTGGTCTCCGATCCGGGCTACCGCCTGGTGCGGGCCGCGATCGAGGCGGGGGTGCCGGTCTCGGCGGTGCCGGGGGCGAACGCGGCGGTGATGGCGCTGACGCTATCGGGGCTGCCGCCGCAGCCGTTCCTGTTCTTGGGATTTCCACCGCCGAAAGAGACGGGGCGGCGGGCCGCGTTCGCCGGGTTGCGCGCGGCGGAGCGGGCCGGGCTGTCGGCGACGCTGATCTGGCACGAGGCGCCGCACCGGCTGGCGGAGACGCTGGCCGATCTGGCGGCGGCGTTCGGCGAGCGCGACGCGGCGGTGGCGCGCGAACTGACCAAGCGCTTCGAGGAGGTGCGGCGAGGCAGCGTGGGCGCGCTGGCGGCGCATTATGCGGCGGAGCCGCCGCGCGGCGAGATCACGCTGCTGCTCGGGCCGGCCCCGGCGGAGACGGCGGATGCGGAGCAAGTGGACGAGCTGCTGCGGCGGGCGCTGGAGACGCACAGCGTGCGCGACGCCGCGGCGCTGGTCGCAACGGCGACCGGGCTGCCGCGGCGGGCGGTTTACGCGCGCGCGCTCGCGCTCTCGTAACTCATTTGCTGCTGGTCGGGTCGATCCAGCCGATGTTGCCGTCCGGGCGGCGGTAGATGACGTTCAACTCGCCGCTGGCGCTGTTGCGAAACATCATCACCTGCTGATCGGCCAGATCGAGGCGCATGACGGCCTCGCCCACCGACAGCACGCTGATCTCCGCATTGCTCTCGGCGATCACCGTCGCGAACGTCTGGGCCTGGGCGGTGTCGCCCGGGTCGGACGCGGCGACCTCCTCCTCCGCGCGCAGGACGTATTGGCGGGCGGCTTCCGGGCGGGCGCGGTTGGCGAGGTCGCGGGCGTGGTCGTTGACCCGGCGGCGGTAGCGGCGCAGGCGCTTGGCGATGTGCTCGGCCGCGTCGTCGAAGGCGCCATGCGCGTCGGCGGCCTCGCCCTCGCCGCGCAAGGTGAGACCCCGGCCCGCGTGGACGTTGATATCACACGTGAAGAAGCTGCGGGCGCGCCCAAATGTTACGTGCGCTTCCTGGGCGCCATCGAAATACTTGCCCGCGATGATGTCGAGCTGGTCGGAGACACGGCTGCGTAATGCGTCGGACAGATCGACTTGTTTGCCAGAAACCGTAATTTGCATCACTGCTCCCCGTAATTCTATTTATTGATCAACCCACCCGATCGAGTGGGGCCAATCCAACGGTGCTCTTTTCTCGCTTGCGCTGAACCGAGCTTGGGATGCGCAACGCGTCACGGTATTTGGCCACCGTTCGGCGCGCAATGTCCACGCCTTCTCGGCGCAGCGCCGAAACAATCGCATCGTCGGAGAGCACATCTTCAGGATGTTCCGCGCCGACCAGCGCCCGGATGCGGTGCCGGACGGCTTCCGCGCTGTGGCTTTCGCCGCCGCTCACGGCGCTGAGCGCGGTGGTGAAGAAATATTTCAGTTCGAAGGTGCCGCGCGGCGTGGCGATGTATTTGTTCGCCGTCACCCGGCTGACGGTGCTCTCGTGCATCTCCACCGCGCCGGCGACGTCGCGCAAGATCAGTGGGCGGAGATGGCCGACGCCGCCGCGGAAGAAGCCGTCCTGCTGGCGGACGATCTCGGCGGCCACCTTGAGGATCGTGTTGGAGCGCTGCTGCAGCGATTTGACCAGCCAATTGGCGCTGGACAGGTTCTCGCCCAGGTAGCTGCGTTCCTCCCGGCCCGCCTTGGCGCTGACCCGGGCATGGTAGTGCTCGTTGACCAGCACGCGCGGCATGGTTTCCGGATTGAGCTCGATCAGCCACTCGCCATCCGGCAGCGCGCGCATCAGCACGTCGGGGATGACTTGCTGCAGCGGGCCGTCGTCCCAGCCGGCGCCGGGCTTCGGGTCGAGCGCACGGATCTCGCTGATCATCTGCGTCAGGTCCTCGCCGTCGACCTCGCAGACCTGCATCAGCGCCCGCAGGTCACGGCGGCCGAGCAGTTCGAGATTGTCGAGCAGCGCTTCCATCGCCGGGTCGAGCCGGTTCTTGTCGGCGAGCTGGGCGGCGAGGCAGTCGCGCAGGCCGGTCGCGAACAGGCCGGCCGGATCGAAGCGCATCATGGTGCGCCGGACGTGGTCCACCATCTGCTCCTCCACGCCCATCGCGGCGGCGAGCTCGGCGTTGGACGCAGCGACCCGGCCGGCGCCGTCGAGCAGCGCGATCAGGTGCGCGCCGATGATCCGCTCCTTGGGGTCGTTGATGCTGAGGCGGAGCTGTTCGCCCAAATGGGTGCGCAGATTGCGCGGCGTGGCGGCCAGATCGTCGATTCCGCGGTCGTCGCCGCCACCATCCCGGCCGCCCGGGCCCATCGGGCGAGAAAAACCGTCCGACGCGCCGCCCTCGTCGAACGAATTCGTGTGATCCGCCTCGACCGCATCGGGCAGCTTCTCCATCCGCACCAGATCGGCGGAATCGAGGTTCGCCGTCGTCTCCGTCCGCTGGTCCGGCGCCGGCATCTCGGGGGCGGCGTCGGAGCGTTCGTCCCATTCCAACAAGGGGTTACGCTCGAGCTCGCCTTCGACGAAGGCGGAGACTTCGAGGTTGCTGAATTGCAGAAGCTTGATGGCCTGACGCAGCTGGGGCGTCATCACCAACGATTGTGTCTGCCTGAACTCTAAGCGTGGACCTGCTGCCATGGATGCAGACTACAGGCTAAACCTTTCTCCAAGGTATACTCTCCGCACATCCTGATGCGCGACGACCTCGTGCGGGACACCTTCCATCAAAACCTGGCCATCATGCATGATGTAGGCACGGTCGACGATCTCGAGCGTTTCGCGGACATTGTGGTCGGTGATGAGTACGCCGATGCGGCGGTCCTTGAGATGGGCGATCAGGTCGCGGATCTCGCCCACGGCGATCGGGTCGATGCCGGCCAGCGGTTCGTCCAGCAGGATGTAGTGCGGCTGGGTCGCCAGCGCGCGGGCGATCTCGACCCGGCGGCGCTCGCCGCCCGAAAGCGCCAGGGCCGAGGTGCGGCGCAGATGCGAGATGCCGAATTCGGCCAGCAGCGCGTCGAGCATCTGGTCGCGCCTGTCCGGGTCGGGCTCGACCACCTCCAGCGCGGCCATGATGTTGCCCTCGACGGTCAGGCCGCGGAACACGCTGGCCTCCTGCGGTAGATAGCCGATCCCGAGTCGGGCGCGGCGATACATCGGCAGCGCGGTGATGTCGTGGCCTTCGAGGTGGATCTTGCCGTGATCGGGCCGGACCAGGCCGACGATCATGTAGAACGTGGTGGTCTTGCCGGCGCCATTGGGGCCGAGCAGGCCGACCGCCTCGCCGCGGCGGACGCGGATGGAGACGTTCTGCACCACCGGGCGCTTCTTGTACGTCTTGCCCACGGCCTGTGCCGTCAGGCCTTTCTCGGAGGCGTCGATCCGCCGGGAGAAGTTCATTTTTTGCCCGGCTTGGCCGCCTTGCTGCCGGGCGCGCCTTCTCGGTTGCTGCTGTCGTTCGGAACGATCAGGCCCTGCACCCGGGCCCCGGGGTCGCGCACCAGCGTGGAGATCCCGGTCTTCATGTTCACCAGCGCCTCGTCCCCGTTGAGCTGGTTCAGCCCGCGCGTGATGTGCACGTGCCCGACGATGCGGGAGATGTCGGAGGCGGCGACATACACGCCGCGGTCGCCGGTCACGGTCTCGGTCGCGGTGCGCACTTCGACGTGCCCGAACGCTTCGACCTTCTCGAGCTTGCCGGCCGCGGCCGCCGCGGCGGAACTGCTACCCGGCTTGGCGCTCGCCGGTTGGGCTGGGGTCGGCTGCTGATCCGGCGCGGTATAGCCGACCAGCACATCGCCGGAGAGCCGCTTACCGTCCGCGGTCGTCACCGTGGCCAGGCCGCGGCCGACCGCCATGTGCTTCTGCGACCACCACTCCATCGTGTCGCGTGCGGTCATGACGTGGTTGGGCGTGGTCAGGCTCATATCCTTCCCGGTCATCACCAGGACCGCCTGGTCGATATCGTAGATGGCGTGGTCGCCCACGGCGATATCGGTCGGGTTGAAGATCTTGACCCGGCCGTCCGCCTCCAGACGGTAGATCTCGTTGGCGCCGGTGTCACCGCCCGACACGATCGAGCCGGTCGACACCGCCGTCGCGGTCCCGGCCTGAGCCGGGTTGGCCTTGCGCCGATAGCGGGCAGTCAGCGTGTCGCTCATCACGGTGACGTCGCCGCGGACCGCACGGGCATCGCCGCGCGCGATCACGAGCTGCTCGTTCTGCCGCCACTCGATCCCGTCGCGCGCGGTGACCTCGATCGGGCCGCCCTTGGACATGTCGAGGCCGCCATTGCTCGCCGGATTGCCTTCGGCCCGCGCATCGGCCTGGACGCCGAGCACGACGATGGCGGCGGCGAGCAGGCGGATCACTTCGTGGCTCCGTTGACGACCAGCTTGGACGGGCCCTGGAACTGAATCGCGCCCGCCTTGTCCGTCAGCGTGAAGCCTTGCGAGTCCAGCGTGCCGAACGGGCCCTCGGCATGGGTCTGGTCGTTGCTGCTGGCCGCGCCCTGCTTGACGTCGACGGAGGCGGTCTCGGTGCGGATGACGGTGCCGTCGTCGCGGTACATCACCACGTCATGGCTGAGGTCGAGCAACTCGGCGCGCTGGATGAACACGCCGTCCTTGGACTCGACCTGGAGCCAATTGCCGCTCTCGAGCACCATGTCACCCTTGGGGTCGCCGAGGTCGATACGGTTCGCCGAGGCCTGCGTCGCCCAGCTTGCGGTGATCGTATAGGGGCGGTTGCGCTGGTCGATACCCTTATAGTGCGGGTTGAGCATGCGCCCGCTCTCCGCCTCGACCGCGAAAATCCGGCGGAACGACCTGCCGCCCTGTTGGCTCAGGCGGTCGATCTCCGGCCATAGCGCGATGGCGCTGAGCAGCACGACCGCCAGCAGCGGCAGGCCGAGCTTGGCGATCAGCACCGTGAACCGCCGCAGGCGGATCCGCCGGCGGCTGATCTCGCGCCGGGCGCGCCGACCCTCGAGCGTCAGTCGTTCGTGCGGATCGCTCCGCATCTCGGCCAAGCTCATGCCACGCCAGCCCGCAGCAGATCATGCACATGCAGGATGCCCGCCGGTCGCCCGCTGCCGTCGACGACGAACAGGCTGGTGACCGGGCGCGCGCCATCGTTCATCGCGCGCAGGGCATCTGCGGCGAGGGCGTCGGCGGGGATTGTCCGGGGCGCGCTGTTCATCACCTCACTCACCTTACGGCTTAGCAGGCCCGGTCCCATGGCGCGACGCAAATCGCCATCGGTGAGAATGCCGCATAGCCGGCCGCCGGCGTCCACCGCGCCGAGACAGCCGAAGCCCTTCCCGGTCATCAGGATCAGCGCGCGATCCATCGGCAGGTCGAGCGGGGCGAGCGGCACGGCGCCGCCGGTATGCATGAGGTCGCCGACCAGCCGGAGCTGGGCACCGAGCGAGCCGCGGGGGTGGAAGACGGAGAATTCGGTCGAGGTGAAGCCGCGCCGGGTCAGCAGCGCGACCGCCAGCGCGTCGCCCAGCGCGAGCTGCATGGTGGTGCTCGTGGTGGGTGCCAGGCCGAGCGGGCAACCTTCCGGCGCCGGCGGCAGCAGCAGGATGATGTCGGCCGCGCGCGCGAGGGCCGAGGCGGCGCGGCCGGTGATGGCGATGAGCAGCAGGCCGAAGCGGCGGGCGTGGGCCACGAGATCGGCCAGTTCTGCCGTCTCGCCGCTGTTGGACAGAGCGAGAATCGCGTCGCCGGGCATGATCATGCCGAGATCGCCATGCGAGGCTTCCGCGGGATGCACGAACATGGCCGGGGTGCCGGTCGAGGCGAAGGTGGCGGCGATCTTGCGGCCGATATGCCCCGACTTGCCCATGCCGCTGACCACGACCCGGCCGGTGCACGCCGCCAACTTCTCCACCGCGTCGCAAAAACGACCGTCCAGCCCAGCCGACAGGGCCTGCAGCCCGGCGATCTCGGCGGCCAGCACGGTCTGGGCGACACCGATTTCGGGCATCCGTTCGATGGCGAAGGCGGCGGTCATCTGTCTTGTATGATCATGCCCCATAGGCTGGTCAACCAAACGTCGCGCAGGCGTGCTGTCGCTTGGACGTCAGTGCGCGAAAATGTCGGGCGACTCGTAGCCCAGCAAATCGAGCCGACACCGCGCCGGAAGAAAATCGAAGCAGGCCTGCGCCAGGGCGCGGCGGCCCTCGCGCTCGAGCAGCGCATCGAGCCGCGCCCAGAGCGCATGCAGATGCAGCACGTCGGACGCCGCATAGGCGAGTTGCTCGGGCGACAGCTCCGGGGCGCCCCAATCCGACGTCTGCTGCTGCTTGGAGATCTCGACGCCGAGCAACTCGCGGCACAGGTCGCGCAGGCCGTGCCGGTCGGTGAAGGTGCGGACCAGCTTGGCGGCGATCTTGGTACAACAGGTCGGCGCGACGGTGATGCCGAACGCGCGCTGCAGCACGGCGACGTCGAAACGGGCGAAGTGCATCAGCTTGGTGACGGCCGGGTCGGCGAGCAGGCGGGCGAGGTTGGGCGCGTCGTAGCCGCGGCCGCCGAGGCTCTGCGGGATGATCTGGACCAGATGCGCGGTGCCGTCGCCGGCGGAGAGCTGCACGAGGCAGAGCCGGTCGCGGTGCGGGTTCAATCCCATCGTCTCGGTATCGACGGCGATGACCGTCCCGAGGTCGAGGTCGGGCGGCAGGTCGTTGCGATGAAGGTGGATGATTGCGCCCTGCTGAAACTGCGTAATCGTCATACGCTGAACGGTGGTGCCCAGGAAAAGACTCGAACTTTCACGACCTTGCGGCCACAGGTACCTGAAACCTGCGCGTCTACCAATTCCGCCACCTGGGCATACCGTGCGGTGGAGGGCGGAGGTAGCCGTGCCGCCCAGGGCCGTCAAGCGTGTTTGCTGACGCCAGGCCTTGAGAGCGCGCGGGGCAGCCCATAGTAGAGGGCGGGGCTGAAGGATCGATCGATGGCGCGCAAAGTGGCGACAGTGTTTGGCGGCAGTGGCTTCATCGGCCGCTACGTGGTGCAGCGGCTGGCCGCGCGCGGCCATATCGTCCGCGTGGTCGGGCGTAATACCGAGCGGGTGAAGAACCTGATGACGACCGGGGCGGTCGGCCAGGTCGTCGCGCTGTATGGGTCCTTCGCCAACCCGGCGACCATCATGCGCGCCACCGAGGGGGCCGAGCTGATCGTCAACCTGGTCGGCATCCTGGCCGAGCGGAAGACGGGCGACTTCCAGCGCCTGCAGGCGGACGGGCCGGGGCTGATCGCGCGCGGCGCGGCGGAAACCGGCGCCCGCCGATTGGTGCAAATCTCGGCAATTGGCGCGGATCCGGGCAGCCCGAGCCTGTATGCACGGACCAAGGCCGCCGGCGAGCAGGCCGCGCGCGCGGCGTTCGCCGGCACGGTCGTGCTGCGGCCGTCGCTGGTGTTCGGCGAAGAGGACAAGTTCTTCAACCGGTTCGGCGCCATGGCGATGTACTCTCCCATCATGCCGGTGATCTCCGGCGATAGCCGCTTCCAGCCGGTCTATGTGGGCGATGTCGCCGACGCCGTGCTCGCCGGGTTGGAGCGCGACGATGCGGTCGGCCAGACCTACGAGCTGGGCGGCCCGCGCATCTACAGCTTTCGCGAGTTGCTGGCCTATATATTGCATGAAACGCGGCGCCATCGCGCGATGATCGACATCCCCCCGGGCATCGCGCGGCTGCAGGCCAAGATCGGGGAGCTGGTGCCGGGTAAACCTTTCACGCGCGACCAGCTCACCATGTTGGAGCGGGACAATGTCGTGGGCGACGGCGCGCTCGGGCTAGAGTCGCTGGGGGTCGTGCCGACACCGGTCGAGTTGATCGTGCCCGGATATCTCGATCGCTACCGTCCGGGTGGCGGCAAACGGGAGGAAGTTCCGGCTTAGGGCCGGAACGGCCTAAGTTTGCGCGTCAGGGGCCATACTCCGGCTTGATCACGGCAGACGTGACCAAAACTAGGGCTTGTTCCGGTCCTATGTGCCACATTTCCGCTTTCCTTGTGATGTTTCGCCTTTTAATGAAGGGACAACGTTGAGGAGCGGACCATGGCCGAAGGTCGGATGTTGCAGTTTGTGCGGCTGGCGCAACAGCAGCCGCCGAAACGCGCCGTCTCCGCGCGGCGCGAAGATTTCGCCGAGATCTACAAGGATTTCGACCCGGCCGAGGCCGGTAGCCAAGCGAGCCGATGCAGCCAGTGCGGCATTCCGTTCTGCCAAGTGCATTGCCCGCTCAACAACAACATTCCGGACTGGCTGAAGCTGACGGCGGAGAACCGGCTGCAGGAAGCCTACGAAATCAGCGCCGCGACCAACACCTTCCCGGAGATCTGCGGCCGCATCTGCCCGCAGGATCGGCTGTGCGAGGGCAACTGCGTCATCGAGAAGGATTTCGAGAGCGTCACCATCGGCGCGGTCGAGCGGTTCATCACCGACACCGCGTGGGAGAATGGCTGGATCAAGCCGCCGACGCCGTCGCAGGAACGGCCGCAATCGGTCGGGATCATCGGCGCCGGACCGGGCGGCCTCGCGGCGGCGGAGCGGCTGCGGACGCTGGGCTACCAGGTGCATGTGTACGATCGCTACGACCGGGTCGGCGGGCTGATGATCTACGGCATCCCCGGCTTCAAGCTCGAGAAAGAGGTGGTGCTGCGGCGCTGGAAGTGGCTCGAGGACGGCGGGATCAAGTTCCACCTCGGGGTCGAGATCGGCCAGACCATGACCTTCGCCGAGCTGCGGGCCCGGCATGACACCGTCCTGATCGGCACCGGCGTCTACAAGGCCCGCAACATCGGCGGTCCCGGCGCCGGGCTGGACGGGATCGTCCCGGCGATGGACTTCCTGACCGCGAGCAACCGGCAGGGGCTGGGCGATAGCGTGCCGGCCTTCGACAGCGGCGCGCTGAATGCCAACGGCAAGCGCGTCGTCGTCATCGGCGGCGGCGACACCGCCATGGATTGCGTACGCACCGCGGTCCGGCAGGGCGCGGCGAGCGTGCAGCTGCTGTATCGGCGCGACAAGGCGAACATGCCGGGCTCGATGCGCGAGGTGAAGAACGCCGAGGAAGAGGGCGTCGAGTTCATTTGGCTGTCCGCGCCGGAGGCGTTCCACGGCGAGGGCAGCGTCAGCGGCGTGCAGGTGCAGCGGATGCGGCTGGGCCTGCCCGACGCGTCCGGCCGGCAGTCGATCACGCCGGCCGATGCGCGGCTGACCGTCGAGGCGGATCTGGTCATCAAGGCGCTCGGCTTCGATCCTGAAGAGTTGCCGAAGCTGTGGGACCAGCCCGGCCTAGAGGTCAGCCGCTGGGGCACGCTGAAGACCGACCATCGCACGGCGATGACCACGCTGCCCGGCGTGTTCGCGGCCGGCGACATCGTGCGCGGCGCAAGCCTGGTGGTCTGGGCGATCCGCGACGGCCGCGACGCGGCGGCGCGGATGCACGAATACATGCAGCAGACGGCCATGGCCGCGGCGGCCGAGTGATGGGGAGCACCGATATGGATTTCGTTGCCGATTGGAACGCCAACGTCGCCCGCCTCGCGGGCACCTATGATCCGTCGCAGGAGCATGATGCCTGCGGCGTCGGCCTGGTCGCCGCGCTCGACGGCAAGAAGCGGCGCGACGTGGTGCAGGCCGGGATCGATGCCCTCAAGGCGGTATGGCATCGCGGCGCCGTCGACGCCGACGGCAAGACCGGCGACGGCGCCGGCATCCATCTCGAGATCCCGTACGACTTCTTCATGGCGGCCATCCAGCAATCCGGCCACCGCGTCGATCCCGGCCACGCGCTCGCGGTCGGCATGATCTTCCTGCCGAAGACCGATCTGGGCGCGCAGGAGCGCTGCCGGCAGATCGTCGAGACCGAGATCCTGAACTTCGGCTACGGCATCTATGGCTGGCGCCAGGTGCCGATCAACGTCGCGGTCATCGGCGAGAAGGCCAACGCGACCCGGCCCGAGATCGAGCAGATCATGATCAACGGCGGCAACATCGACCCGGCCCGGTTCGAGCGCGACCTCTACGTGATCCGGCGCCGCATCGAGAAGCAGGCGATCGCGGCGCAGGTCAACGAGCTGTACCTCTGCTCGCTGTCGTGCCGGAGCGTCATCTACAAGGGCATGTTCCTGGCCGCGTCGCTGACCGATTTCTATCCGGACCTGCTGGACGAGCGCTTCGTCAGCCGCTTCGCGATCTATCACCAGCGCTATTCGACCAACACCTTCCCGACCTGGCGGCTGGCGCAGCCGTTCCGCATGCTGGCGCATAACGGCGAGATCAACACGCTGTCCGGCAACGTCAATTGGATGAAGAGCCACGAGACGCGCTTGGCTGCCGGCGAGCTCGACTCCTACATCGAGGACGTCAAGCCGGTGATCCAGGCCGGCAGTTCCGACACCGCGACGCTCGACCAGGTGTTCGAGCTGCTGGTCCGCGCCGGACGCGATGCGCCGATGACCAAGGCGCTGACGATCCCGGCCAGCGTCGGCCAGGATGCGACCATGAAGCAGGCGCATGCCGACATGTTCAACTATTGCAACGCGGTGATGGAGCCGTGGGACGGCCCGGCGGCGATCGCGGCGACCGATGGGCGCTGGGTGATCGCCGGGTTGGACCGCAACGGACTGCGGCCGCTGCGCTACACGATCACGGCGAACGACCTGATCGTGGTCGGGTCGGAATCCGGCATGGTGACGTTCGCCGAGGCCGATATCATCGCCAAGGGACGCGTCGGGCCGGGCCAGACGATCGGCGTCGACCTGGACGAGCCGCGCTTCTACACCGATGACGAGCTGAAGGATTTGCTCTCGTCGCGGCAGAATTACGGCGAGTGGGTCAAGCGGATCGCGGCGATCGACCAGGTCGTCAAGACCGACGCGCCGGAGCCGGTGCTGTTCGAGGGCGAGGCGCTGCGCCGGCGGCAGTTGGCGGTCGGCACGACGCACGAGGAATTGGAGATGATCCTGCACCCCATGGTGGAGGACAGCGCCGAGGCGATCGGCTCCATGGGCGACGACACCCCGGTCGCGGTGCTGTCCGAGCGGTATCGCGGGCTGCACCACTATTTCCGCCAGGCTTTCGCGCAGGTGACCAACCCGCCGATCGACAGCCTGCGCGAGACTCGGGTGATGTCGCTGAAGACGCGGCTGGGCAATCTGGGCAACGTGCTCGACGAGGATAGCGCGCAGTGCGACCTGCTGCAGCTCGAGAGCCCGGTGCTGTCGACGGCCGAGTTCGCGGCGATGGCGAGCACGATGGGGCAGACGGCGTGCCATGTGGATTGCTGCTTCCCGGTCGCGGAGGGCGAGGCCGGGCTGCGGGCGGGGATCGAGCGGATCCGGCGCGAGGCGGAAGAGGGCGTGCGGGCCGGCTGCGTGCACGTGATCCTGTCGGACGAGAACCAGGGGCCGGAGCGGGCGGCGATCCCGATGATCCTGGCGACCGCGGCGGTGCACGTCCACCTCGTGCGGCAGTCGCTGCGGACTTTTACCAGTCTCAACGTACGGTGCGCCGAGTGCTTGGACACGCATTATTTCGCCGTGCTGATCGGCGTCGGGGCGACCACGGTCAATGCCTACTTGGCGCAGGAGGGCATCGCCGACCGGCAGCGGCGTGGCCTGTTCGGCTCGCTGTCGCTGAAGGAAGCGGTCAAGCACTATAAGAAGGCGGTCGACAAGGGCCTGCTGAAGGTGATGTCGAAGATCGGCATCTCGGTGCTGTCGTCTTACCGCGGCGGCTATAATTTCGAGGCGATCGGGCTGTCGCGGGCGCTGGTGGGAGAGTTCTTCCCCGGCATGCAGTCGCGCATCAGCGGGATCGGGCTGTCGGGAATCGCGCGTAAAGTGCTGGCCTTGCACGATTCTGCCTGGCATGCGGAGGCGACGACCCTGCCGGTGGGCGGGGTCTACAAGTTCCGCCAGAAGGGCGAGGTGCATGCGTTCGAGGGCAAGCTGATCCACACGCTGCAGACAGCGGTGGCGACGGATAGCTTCGAGACCTATCGGCGCTACGCCGATGGCGTGCGGCGGCAGAAGCCGGTGGCCTTGCGCGACCTGCTGGACTTCAAGCGGGACGGGCTGACGCCGGTCTCGGTCGACGAGGTCGAGAGCATCACCGAGATCCGCAAGCGGCTGCTGGCACCCGGGATTTCGTTGGGGGCGCTGAGCCCGGAGGCGCACGAGACGCTGTCGATCGCGATGAACCGCATCGGCTCGCGGAGCAACAGCGGCGAGGGGGGCGAGGACCCGGAACGGGCGACGCCGCGCGTCAACGGCGACAACGCGAACTCGTCGATCAAGCAGATCTCGTCCGGCCGGTTCGGCGTCACGGCCGAGTATCTGAACGCCTGCCGCGAGATCGAGATCAAGGTCGCGCAGGGCGCCAAGCCCGGCGAGGGCGGGCAGCTGCCGGGCTTCAAGGTGACCGGGCTGATCGCCAAGCTGCGCCATTCGACGCCGGGCGTGACGCTGATCAGCCCCCCGCCGCACCATGACATCTACTCGATCGAGGACCTCGCGCAGCTCATCTACGACCTCAAGCAGATCAATCCGGAGGCGACCGTCTGCGTCAAGCTGGTGTCGCGCAGCGGCATCGGGACCATCGCGGCCGGCGTGGCCAAGGCCAAGGCCGACGCGATCCTGATCAGCGGGCATGTCGGCGGGACCGGCGCCTCGCCGCAGACCTCGGTCAAGTATGCCGGGCTGCCGTGGGAGATGGGGCTGTCGGAGGCGCACCAGGTGCTGATGCTCAACCGCCTGCGCCACCGGGTGAAGCTGCGCACCGACGGCGGCATCAAGACCGGGCGCGACGTGGTGATCGCGGCCATGCTGGGCGCCGAGGAGTTCGGCATCGGCACCGCCAGCCTGGTGGCGATGGGCTGCATCATGGTGCGGCAGTGCCATAGCAACACCTGCCCGGTCGGCGTCTGCACCCAGGACGAGGAGCTGCGCAAGAAGTTCGAGGGTTCGCCGGAGAAGGTGATCAACCTGTTCAGCTTCATCGCCGAGGACGTGCGCCACATCCTGGCCTCGCTCGGGATGCGGCGGCTGGTGGACGTGATCGGCCGCACCGACCTGCTCGCCCAGGTCAGCCGCGGGTCCGAACTGCTGGACGATCTCGACCTCAACCCGCTGCTGGCGCAGGCCGATCCGGGGCCGCATCCGCGCTACTTCAACCAGGAAGGCCGCAACGAGGTCCCGGAGACCCTCGACGGCCAGATGATCGCCGACGCGGCGCCGGTGTTCGAGCGCGGCGAGAAGATGCAGCTGCAGTACACCATCCGCAACACGCACCGGGCGATCGGCACCAAGCTGTCGTCCAAGATCACGCGGCGCTACGGGATGACCGGGCTGCAGCCGGCGCACATCACGGCGCGGCTGCGCGGCACCGCCGGGCAGTCGCTCGGCGCCTTCGCGGTGCAGGGGCTGAAGCTCGAGGTGATCGGCGACGCCAACGACTACGTCGGCAAGGGGCTGTCCGGCGCGCTGATCGTGGTCCGCCAGGCCCCGAGTTCGACCCGGCTGAGCCAGGACAACACCATCATCGGCAACACCTGCCTCTATGGCGCCACGGCGGGCGAGCTGTTCGCGGCGGGGCAGGCGGGCGAGCGGTTCGCGGTGCGCAACTCGGGGGCCACCGCCGTCGTCGAGGGCTGCGGGAGCAACGGGTGCGAGTACATGACCGGCGGGACCGTCGTCCTGCTCGGCGCGGTCGGCGACAATTTCGGCGCCGGGTTCACTGGCGGCCAGGCGTTCGTGTTCGACGCGGACGGCACGTTCGAGCGGCGGATCAATCCCGAGACGCTGCTGTGGCAGCGCGTCGAGCATCCTTACTGGGCCGACATGCTGCGCGGCCTGGTCGAGCGGCATGTCGCGGAGACCAACAGCCGCTACGCCAGCAACATGCTGGTCGACTGGGCTCGCATGCTGCCGCAGTTCTGGCAGATCGTGCCGAAGGAATACGTGAAATACCTGCCGGTGCCGCTGGCCGAGTCGGCAGCCCTGCGCGCGTAACCATGGCGTGACGGGAGCGTAACAGGCGATTGGCGGGGCAGGCGCATGGTGCGATAAGCACGCGATGCGCCTGCTCTACCATCTTCCGCTGTCTCCCTATGCCAGGAAGGTCAGGCTGGTCCTGGGCGAGAAGCGGCTCCCGTTCGAGCTGCAGGTCGAGAAGGTGTGGCAGCGGCGGCCCGAATACCTCGCGCTCAACCCGGCCTGCACGGTGCCCACGCTGGTCGACGCCGACGGCACCGCCGTCGCCGACTCCGCCGTCATTTGCGAATATCTCGAGGAAGCCTATCCGGACGCGCCGCGATTGCTGCCCGAAAGCGTGCCGGCGCGCGCCGAGGTGCGCCGCCTGGTCGCCTGGTTCGACGGCAAATTCGGCAGCGACGTCACCCGCAACCTGCTGGGCGAGAAATTCATGAAGCGGCTGCTCGGCCAGGGCAATCCGGACGCCGGAGCGCTGCGGGCGGGCTATGCCAACCTACGGCACCATCTCGAATACATCGGCTGGCTGGCCGAGACCCGGCGCTGGCTAGCCGGCGACGAGTTGAGCCTGGCCGATTTCGCCGCCGCGAGTCATCTGTCGGCGCTGGATTTCGCGTCCGACGTCGACTGGTCGATGTCGGAGTCGGCGCGGGATTGGTACGCCCGGATGAAGTCGCGCCCGAGTTTCCGGCCTCTCTTGGCCGACCAGGTACCGGGGGTCACGCCCCCGGCTCATTACGCCAACCTGGACT
>CAZZVQ010000086.1:18454-22660 GCA_964657565.1 uncultured Acetobacteraceae bacterium | reverse complement strand
GGCGGCCTGTATTCCGTGCCGCTCTACGCCATGCTGCAGCAAGCCGCCGACCCGGCCGCCCGCGCCCGCATGGTCGCCGCCAGCAACCTCGTCAACGCCATCTTCATCGTCGCCAGCGCCGTCGTCATCGCCGCGCTGGCCGCCCTCGGATGGCGGCCCGCGGCGATCCTCGTCACTACCGGCGCGCTGAACCTGGTGGCCGCGGCCTTGCTCTGGCGCAGCCTGCGGGCGACCATGCCGCCATGACGGACACCCCAACCGACCTTTGGCGCCTCTCGGCCACCCAACTCGCCGACCGCATCCGCTGGAAGGCGGTTTCCGCCCGCGAGGCCGCGCACTCCGCGCTCGACCGCCTCGCCGCCGTCAACCCGGCCATCAACGCCGTGATCGAGCACCGCCCCGACGAGGTCCTCGCCGCGGCCGACGCCATCGACGCCCGCATCGCCCGCGGCGAGGACGTCGGCCCGCTCGGCGGCGTGCCGATCACCATCAAGGTCAACGTGGACCAAGAGGGGTACGCCACCACCAACGGCCTCACCCTCCAGCGCGACCTGATCGCCACCGCCGACAGCCCGGTCGTCGCCAACCTCCGCCGCGCCGGCGCCGTGCTGCTCGGCCGCACCAACACGCCGGCCTTCTCGCTGCGCTGGTTCACCGACAACCAACTGCACGGCCGCACCCGCAACCCGCGCGACCCGAGCCGCACGCCCGGCGGGTCCTCCGGCGGGGCTGCAGCCGCCGTCGCCGCCGGCATCGGCGCGCTGGCGCATGGCACCGACATCGCCGGGTCCATCCGCTATCCGGCCTATGCGTGCGGCGTGCATGGACTGCGCCCGACCCTCGGCCGGGTTCCGGCCTGGAACAGCTCGGGCGCCGACCGCACCATCGGCCCGCAGCTGATGGCCGTCTCCGGCCCGATCGGCCGCACCATCGACGACCTCCGGCTCGGCCTCGAGGCGATGGCGGCGCCGGACCCGCGCGACCCGTGGTTCATGCCGGTGCCGCTGGAGGGGCCGCCGCGTCCGCGCCTCGCCGCGCTCTGCCTGCGGCCCGGCGGCATGACCATCGTCCCCGAGGTCGAGGCCGCGCTGAAGGATGCCGGCCGCCGCCTCGAAGCCGCCGGTTGGACCGTCGAGCTGGTCGACGACGCCCCGCCGCTGCGGGAATCGACCGAGCTCAACTTCAAGCTCTGGCTCGGCGACGGCTACGACACCTTCCGCAGCCTGGTCGAGCGCGAGGGCGATCCCGGCGCCCTGGCCGCGATGGCCGGGTTTAAGCGTCACGCGCCGGAAATGCCGCCCGACGTGGTGGCCAGGGCGCTGCAGGCCCGGATGCCGATCTGCCGCGCCTGGTCGCTGTTCCTCGACCGCTACTCGGTCCTGCTCGTCCCGGTCTCCGGCGAGCTGCCGTTCCCCGACGGGCTCGACCTCACCGAGTTCGACCGCGTGCTGGCGGCGCAGCTGGTGCAGACCGGGCTCCCCGTCATGGGCCTGCCGGGCCTCACCGTCTCGACCGCGATGGCCGGCCAGACCACCACCGGTGTCCAGATCATCGCCGCCCGCTACCGCGAAGACCTCTGCCTCCAAGCCGGCGAAGCGATCGAAGCCGGCGGCACCCCGCCCAGCCCCGTCGACCCGGCCTAGTCTCGTATGGGTTCCACCCCAACTCGTCACCCCCGGGCTTGACCCGGGGGCCCAGGCCAAGCAAGGCGGTCCTGCGGCACCGTGGACCCGTGGATCAAGTCCGCGGGTGACGACCTGGGGCTGGATCCAGTCAACCTGACCCGACCCGGCTTAACCCAACCAGGCCGACACACCTTCTGTAAAATCTTTCCAAGTCCCCAGCCGCAGCTGCGCGGCCTCCGCCCACAACCGCTCGGCCGCGTCGTCGTCGAACAGCGTCCGCAGCGCCGCCGCGACGCCGTCCGCGTCCGGCGGCGACAGCCGGATCTGACCGAGCGCCGGCACGCCTTCCAGCGCGGGCAGCCCGGCCGCCACGATCGCCGGGATGCCGCAGAACAGCGCCTCCATCGGCGGCAGCCCGAACCCCTCGCCCTCGCTCGGGAACAGCAGCGCCCGAGCCCGGCCCAAGCACGCCCGCACCACCGCATCCGGCGCCGCCCCGAGGCACACCAGCCGCGCCTCGCCCGCGAGCCGCCGCAGCAACGCCTGCTCGGCCAGCGCATCCGGCTCGACCGCGCCGATCAGCACGAGGCGGAAATCGATCCCCTCCCGCCACAGACGCTCCGCCGCGCCAAGCGCCGCGGCGGCATTCTTGCGCGCCTCGATGGTCCCGAGCAGCACGACGTCCCGCCGCTCCGGGGCGAATACCTGCCGGTCGAGCCCCAGCCCGTCCGCCCCCAGCGTCAGCACCGGACCCGGCTCCGGCCGGCGCAGCATCTCGGCGCAATCCCGCCTCGTCGCGCCACTGATGAAGCCGCGCCGCGCGACCCCGCGCAGCGCGTGCAGATACGGCATCAGCCGGTTCGCCGGCCCGGCCGGGAACCACTCGGGCCGCAGCCACGGCAGGAAATCGTATACCAGCCAAGCAGCGCTATCGGCCTCGGCGGCGTGGTAGGCGGCGCGCGCGGGGTCATCGAACAGCTCGGCGCAGAACAACGTCCCGGCGCCGCGGTCCACGACCGGAGCGGGCGCGGCCAGGAAGGGGGCCAACCGCGCCCGCTCGCCCGCGATCCCGTCGGCGGGTGCGTCGAGGCAGAGCGCGTCGAGAATGCCGAAGGGCAGGGCGCGCAGTTCTCCCGCCGCGAACCGGCAGGGCAGCAGCGCGGCGCGATCGGGCCAGTGGCGGATCAGTTCCCGCTCGACCCGCTGGATGCCGGAGCGGCGCGGCTCGTCGACCAGTTTCGAGATGTCGAACCGGATCACGCCAGCAGCGCCGCGACCGCCGCCGGGGCGTGCTGCGCGGCCCAGTCGGACGCATCCGGCGCCGTCGCGTCGAGCGCCTCGCGGATCGCCGCGGCCAGCAACGGCGGACTCGGCTGGTCCGGCACGACCCACACCCAAGACGGCGCCCCGATCGTCTCGACCAGGCAGCGGCTCGCGACGCAGTTCCGCCCGGCCGCGGCTACCAGCGCCGCTTCTCGGCCCACGCCGCCCCGCATCGCAAGCACGACCGCGACGTCGGCCGCACCGCTTCCGAACTCGATCAGCCCGCCGATCCCGAGCCGCGCCGCCAGCGCCGCCAGCCCCGCTCGCTCCGACTCCGGGCAATCGAGCGATAGCCGCACCTCCGCCCCCCAGAACCGCAGCAACTCCAACGCCCAGACGCACGCCTCCGCCTGCAACCCGGCGGCCTCTGCCACGATCCCCCGCCCGCTGCCCGGCGCCATCGTCGCCGCCACTGGCAGCACCCTCGCTCGCCGCCCATACCGGGTGGCGATTTCCGCGGCCACCCAAGGCGACGGCACGAACAGGTCGCGCGCCGCCGCGGCCACCTCGCCCAGCAGCAGCGCCGCCGGCCGCGCGATCCCCTCGCGCCACTGCGTCATCTCTCCCGCCGGCACCGTCCGGCCCAGCTCCGTCTCCGCCAGCGCGGTCGCCCGATCGCTGTCATAGGCGGCCAACAAGCAAGAGGTGGTCAGCACCACGTCGCCGCCGAACCGCCGCAGCAGCGCGATCAGGGCTGCATCCGCCGCGGTGTTGCCGATGATGAAAAGCGCCCGCCCGAACCGCGGCGACAACAGCTTTACCGTCTCCGCCCCGAACACCGGCGCCCGTAACGCCGTGGCCAGCGCGGCATGCGGCGCCGCAGTGAATACCGCCAGCGGCCGCCTCGTCCGCCTCGGGCGCGTTCCGATCAGCCGCACCACATCGGCCCAAAGCCGATCCTGCGTCGTGAGCATGGACCGCCGCAGCCAATAGGCTGCCACCTCCCGCTCGAGCGGGTCTGTCGGCGCCACTGGATCGACCGCCACGCTCGGCACATCGTCGCGCAGCAGCAGCCGGGCCGCGAACAGATGATCGCCGCCGCCGGGCTGGAGGCGGACGAAGCATGCGGGAGTTCCAGCCGCATACGCGTTGCTGAAGAGCCGGTCGAAACCGCCCGGATCCGGCCCGGCCGGATCGATCAGCGCGTCGAAGCTCACCCCCGGGAGCGCCGCCCGGCCCGCCTCGAGCAAGTTCCTAAGTTCCGTCGCGTGCCCGCCCTGCAACGCGCGAACGTCGATTAGGACTGAGGACCGCTCAG
>CAZZVQ010000086.1:0-18444 GCA_964657565.1 uncultured Acetobacteraceae bacterium | reverse complement strand
TGGCGGGAGAGGGCCGGGGTGAGGGTGGTCGGTCCAGAAAACCAAGGCTCTCGGCAAGCGGTCCCACCCTCACCCAACCCTCTCCCGCCAGCGGGAGAGGGCTCTAGTTGGAGCAGGCGACCACTCCCGGGATCAAGCGCGGCCGTACGTGTCCTCGATGCGGACGATGTCGTCCTCGCCGAGATAGCTGCCCGACTGCACCTCGATCAGCATCAGCGGGATCTTGCCCGGGTTGGCCATCCGGTGCGTGCAACCCAGCGGCAGGTAAATGCTCTCGTTCTCCCGCACGAACACCTCATCCTCGTCGCGCGTCACCAGCGCCACGCCGCTCACCACCACCCAGTGTTCGGCCCGGTGGAAATGCTTCTGCAGCGACAGCTTCTGACCCGGCGCCACCACGATCCGCTTCACCTGGAACCGGTCGCCCATGATCAAGCTCTCGTAGAAGCCCCAGGGGCGATACATGCGGTTATGCGCGACCGCCTCGTGCCGCTTGTCGCGGCGCAGCCGCTCGACGATCTTCTTGACGTCCTGCGCCCGGTCCTTGTGCATCGCCAACACCGCGTCCTTGGTCACCACCACGATGGCGTCGTCCAGGCCGACCACTGCCGTCAGCACGCCGTCGCTGCGCACCAGGCAATTGCTCGCCCCCTCCAGCACCACGTCCCCGACCGCGGCATTGCCCTTGTCGTCCTTCGGCAGCCGCTCCCATAGCGCGTCCCAGCTCCCGACATCGGACCAGCCGAGATCGGCCGGGATGACGGCGGCCTTCGAGGTGCGCTCGGCCACCGCGTAGTCGAGGCTGATGTCCGGCGAGGCGGCGAACCGCTCCGGGTCGAGGCGGCAGAAATCCAGGTCCTGCGTCCGCGCGGCCACAGCCTGCCGGGCCGCGTCGACCACCTCCGGCGCATACCGCTCCATCTCGCTCAGCAGCATGCTCGCGGTGAACACGAACATGCCGGAATTCCACAGATGCTTGCCCGAGCTCGCCAGTTCGGCCGCCAACGCCGCGTTCGGCTTCTCCAGGAAACGCCCGACCGCGTGCACGCCCGGCGCGTCCTGCAACTCCTCGCCGACCTCGATGTAGCCATAGGCCGTCTCGGCCCGGTGCGGATGCATTCCGAACGTCACGATCCGGCCCGCCCGTGCCGCGACGACGGCCTTGTCGAGCGCCGCCATCAACGCGTCGTTCCGCTCGATCACCGCGTCGGCCGCCATCATCCATAAAACGGCGTGCGGATTGCTCTCGGCGATCATGATCGCGGCCGCGGTGATCGCCGGGGCGGAGTTGCGGCCCACCGGCTCGAGCAGGATGGTCGCGTTCTCGATGCCGCAGGCGCGCATCTGCTCGGCGACGAGGAACCGGTGCTCCTGGTTGCAGACGACGACCGGGGCGCTGAACGCGGGGCCGACGCCGCGGCACGCCGTCTCCTGCAGCATGGTGCGCTCGCTGACCAGCGGCCAGAGCTGCTTGGGGAAGCTCTCACGCGACACCGGCCAGAGGCGGGAGCCGGAACCGCCAGAGAGGATGACGGGCACGATCATGCCGCTGTCAGCGCTGATGTCGGACCGGTGGACGGGCGTCGTGACGTTCATGGGACCTCGGCCGAGACTTGGCGGCACTGCCATATGCTGCACTGCAACAACATGTCCAGTTTTGAACGCCGCGGACTAGTGGCGGCACTATAGCAGCAGACCCTCGTCGCGAAAACTCAGCCAGCGTCCGTTCCCGATGATGACGTGGTCGCGCAGGCCGATCTGCAGCACCGCGGCCGCTTGTTGGACCTGGCGCGTCATGTCGATGTCCTCGCGTGACGGGGCCGGGTCGCCGCTGGGGTGGTTGTGCACCAGGATCAACGACGTCGCCTGCAGCGCCAGCGCCCGGCGCACCACCTCGCGCGGGTAGACCGGCGTGTGGTTGACCGTCCCTTGCGCCTGCACCTCGTCGGCTTTCAGCATGCCGTCGGCATCGAGGAACAGGATGCGGAACTGCTCGATCCGCTCGCGCGCCAATGCGGCGGACAGGTAGTCCGCCAGCCGCTTGGGATCATCCAGCACCGGCCGCCCGGTCAGCCCGGCGCGTGCATGCCGGATCGCCGCGGCATGGACCAGCTTGATCGCCGCGATGCTGTGCACCCCCAATCCAGGCACCCGGCGCAACTCCGCTTCCGGCGCGGCCAGCACCGCGGCGAAGCTGCCGAACCGCCGCACCGCCGCGGTCGCCGGCTCTCGCCCATCGACCGGCAGCACGAGCGCCAGCAGCCGCGCCAACCGGAACACGTCGTCATCCGCCGCCGGCGCGACGACCGCGGCCTCGACGGGCGGCGGGGCCGGCTCGGGCCGTTGCCGCTTCGCCCGCGGCGCCGGTTCACGTCGCACCGCGGCCAACGCCGTGAGCTGCTCCAGCGCCTCGAACTGCGCGGTCGGCTCGGCAAACCCCATCGTGACCGGGGCCGCCGGCGCCCACCCGCTCACCGACCGGATCGCTGCCTCGATATCCTGCCGCAACCGGTCCCACATGGCCCCGGCCGCCTCGAACCCCGACCCGGCCTGGAACACCCGCACCTCCAGCGCCGCCCCCGCATGCGGCTCGACGCTCACCCACCCCGCCCCCGGCAGCCCGGCCACCGCCGCGCGCACCTGCTCGGCCGTCACCCCGGGCCCGATACTCGCCGGGTCCAAATCGATCGACGCATCAAACACCGCCTCAAAGCCCTCTCCCCCCGGGAGAGGGTTGGGTGAGGGCCTTGTCGCCCGCCGCCAGGGCCAGCCAAGCCTCAATGCCCGCGCTGCCGCAGGCTGACCCAATCGCCGCGCCCCATGACGATCAGGTCATGCACCACGACGCTGAGCGGACTGCCCGCCCGCTGCACCTCGGTATGCAGTGCCCGGTCCGCGGCGCCGATCTTGGGCGAGACCCCGCCCGCGTTGCGCAGCAGGATCGTCGCCGTCGCGTGCTGGTCCAGCGCCTGCCGCATCAACTCGCGGGCCAGATCGGCCGGCGCGATGTCGGCCGGCCAGTCGGGCTCGCCGAGCAACTGGTTGCGATTGTTCAGCAGCAGCGCGCTGAAGCCCGGCGGCCGCGCCGTGCGTTCGTCGATCTCGAGATGCCGCTCCAGCGACGTCAGATCGGCCAGCACCTTGCGCTTGATCAACTCTGGCCGGGCCAGATACGTCGCCGCCTCGACCACCAGGTCGAGCGCCTCGATCGCCGGCGCCGGCAACCCCGCAGTCGCCAGCGCGCCCCGCTCAGCCCCGATCGCCCCGGCCAGGCTGCCGAACTCGTTGATCAGCCCCTTCGCGAGCGGCTTGGTGTCCTTGCGCGGGATGCCGAGGAACAGCAGCATCTCGAGGATCTCGTAATCGGCCAGCGCCGACTCCCCCGAGAGCAGGCGGCCCCGCATGCGGGAGCGGTGGCCATACGGTCCAGTGCTGCTAAAAGGTTTAGGGGTTGGCTCCATGCGGATTTTCCGCCGAGGCGCCGGTAGAAAGATTCCACCGACTATGTACCAGCAGTTGTAGTCTCCCGAAAACGTGAGCGTCAACAGTCCAGGGCTGCAAAGTCCGTATGAACCACCCTGCACGCTCGCCGAATACGCGCGCCTCATCGTCAAGATCGGCCTGACCAGCTTCGGCGGCGGCGTCAGTGGCTGGATGATGCGCATGGTCGTGCATCAGCGCGGCTGGATGACCGAGCCGGAGTTCCTGACCGGCCTCGCGCTCTGCCAGGTGTTTCCCGGCGTCAACGTGCTCAACCTCTCGATCTGGCTCGGCTACAAGCTCCATGGCGGCGCCGGCGCGCTGGTGGGCGCGGTGGCGATGCTGGTGCCGCCGGGCTTGCTGCTGATCGGGCTCGGGGTCGGCTTCTCGCACCTCGCCGGCGTGCCCGCGATCCATGCCGCCCTCACCGGCGTCGCCGCCGCGGGCGTCGGGCTGACCGGAGCCATGGGCATCCGCGCGACAAGGCGCTCGGCGACGGGCGCCGCCCCGATCCTGCTGGTCGCCGCCACATTCGTCGCCATCGCGCTGCTGCACTGGCCGCTCGTGCCGGTCGTGTTCGGCTTCGGCGCGGTCGGCGTCGCGCTCGCCTGGCGGGCCGGCTGATGCGCGCCGGCGTGCTGTGGGCGATCGCGGCCATCTTCGCCCCGCTCTCCTTCGCCACCATCGGCGGCGGCCAGGGCATCGTCACGGAGGTCCACCGCCAGGCCGTCACCGTCCAGGGCTGGATCCCCGAGCAGATGTTCGTCGCCGACTTCGCCCTGTCGCGCCTGGCGCCGGGCCCGGGCTCGCTGCTGGTGACGCTGATCGGCTTCCAGGCCGCCGGCTGGCAGGGCGCGCTGGTGGCGTCGCTGGCGATCTTCCTGCCGTCCTCGCTGCTGCTGTATGGCCTCGCCCGGCTCTGGGCGCGCTACCGCGGCCGCCCTTGGCAGCGCGCGGTCGAGCGCGGATTGGCCCCGGTCGCCGCCGGGCTGATCCTGGCGGCGTCGCTGACCGTGCTGCGCGCCACCGATGGCGGCTGGCTCGCCTGGGCGGTGGCAGGGGGCTCGACGCTGCTGCTCAGCACGACGAAACTGTCGCCCTTCGTCAGCCTCGCGTTGGGCGGGCTGGTCTTCTGGGCAACAAGTTGAGGCCCCTTCGCGTTACCCGCCCGCAACATCGCGTCGGACGCCGCCATGGCCCAGGAGAAACTACAGACCTACCGGGCCAAGCGGAACTTCGGCAAGACCAGCGAACCCTCCGGCGAGGCCGCGACCACCCAAGGCACGCGCTTGCGCTTCGTCATCCAGAAGCACGACGCCACCCGGCTCCACTACGACCTCCGCCTCGAACTCGACGGCGTGTTCAAATCCTGGGCCGTCACGCGCGGACCCTCGATCGACCCGCACGATAAGCGCCTGGCCGTCGAGGTCGAGGACCACCCGCTCGATTACGGCGATTTCGAGGGCACGATCCCGAAGGGCGAGTATGGCGGCGGCACTGTACTTTTATGGGATCGCGGCTACTGGTCGCCGGAGGGCATGACCGCCGAGGAGGGGCTGGCGACGGGCGACCTCAAATTCACCCTCGAGGGCGAGCGGTTGCACGGAAGCTGGGTGCTCGTCCGCATGAAGAACGACCGCTGGGGCGGCAAGCGCACCAACTGGCTGCTGATCAAGCACCGCGACGCGTTCGCCCGCGAAGGCGAGGGCGAGGCGGCGATCGCGCAGGACCGCTCGATCGCATCCGGCCGGGCGATGGCGGAGATCGCCGCCGGCACCGGCACGGCGCCCAAGCCGTTCATGGCGCTCACTCCGGCGCCGGCCGCCGACGCCGTGTGGGATAGCCACGCAGGTCTTGTCCCGCCAAAGGAGAAGCCCAAACCGAAGCCGAAGCGGAAGCAATCGCCCCCCGCTGCCATGCCCGATTTCATCCCGCCGCAGCTCGCCACCCTGGTCGACCGGCCGCCCGGAGCGGAGGGCTGGGTGCATGAGATAAAATTCGACGGCTACCGCATGCAGCTCCGGGTCGCGGCGGGCAAAGCGACGCTGAAGACCCGCACCGGCCTCGACTGGACCGCCCGCTTCGCCGAGCTCGCCAGGGCCGCCGCCGCCTTGCCCGACTGCATCATCGACGGCGAGGCCACCGTCCTGGACGCGTCCGGCACCCCCGATTTCGCCGCCCTCCAGCAATCCCTCTCCGCCCAGCGCTCCGACCGCATGGTGTTCTTCGCCTTCGATGTCCTCTACGCCGATGGCCGCGACCTGCAACCGGAGCCGCTCTCCGCCCGCAAGACGGCGCTTGCCACGCTGCTGAAGGGCGCTCCTTCAGCGCTTCGCTTCGTCGATCACTTCGACACCGGCGGCGATGCCGTGCTCCGCTCGGCCTGCCAGATGTCGCTCGAGGGCATCGTCTCCAAGCGGCTCGACGCGCCCTATGTGTCCGGCCGCGGCGAGGGCTGGCTGAAATCGAAATGCCGCGCCGGTCACGAGGTCGTCATCGGTGGGTGGGCCACCACGGGAGCCAATTTCCGCTCGCTGCTGGTCGGTGCCCATCGCGACGGCGACTTCGTTTACTTGGGCCGGGTCGGGACCGGGTTCGGTGCCGGGAAGGTCAGCACGCTGCTCCCGGCGCTCAAGGCGGTCGAGCAGGACGCCAATCCGTTCACCGGCAACACCGCCCCCCGCAAGCAGGCCGGGGTGCATTGGACCAAGCCCGTGCTGGTCGCCGAGATCGAATTCGCCGGCTGGGGCACGGAAGGCCTGGTTCGGCAGGCGGCGTTCAAGGGCTTGCGCGCCGACAAGCCGGCCGATGACGTCGCGCCCGAACGGCCGGCGCCGATCAAACCGAAGGCGGCGAGCGGCGGCAATACCGTGATGGGCGTGGCGATCAGCCGGCCGGAGAAGCCGCTCTGGCCGGAAGCCGGCGGCGACGGCACGCCCGTCACCAAGCTGGACCTCGCGCGCTACCTCGAAGCGGTCGGGCCCTGGATGATGGACCACATCCGAGGCCGCCCGTGCTCGCTGCTCCGCTACCCCGACGGCATCGGCGGCAGCCAGAGCTTCTTCCAGCGGCACGCGATGGCCGGCCAGTCGAACCTGCTGAACCTCGTCACCATCGCCGACGACCGCAAGCCGTATCTGCAGATCGACCGCGTCGAGGGGCTGGCCGCGGTGGCGCAGATCGGCGGCCTCGAGCTGCACCCGTGGAACAACTATCCCGACCGGCACGACCGTCCCGGCCGCCTCGTCTTCGACCTCGACCCGGCGCCCGACGTGCCGTTCAGCGCCGTCATCGCCGCCGCGCTCGACCTTCGCCGGCGGCTCGAGGCGCTCGGACTGGTCCCGTTCTGCAAGACCACGGGCGGCAAGGGACTGCATCTCGTGACCCCGCTCACGCTGGATGAGGGCGATGCCGTTGGCTGGCCCGAGGCGAAGAACTTCGCCCGCGACGTGTGCGCCGCCATGGCCGCGGCGGACCCGGCTCGATATTTGGTCAATATGTCGAAGAAGCTTCGCGCCGGCCGGATCTACTTGGATTACCTTCGCAACGACCGCCTGGCCACTGCCGTCGCGCCACTCTCGCCGCGCGCCAGACCGGGCGCGACCGTGTCGATGCCGCTCATTTGGTCGGCGCTGACGCCGAAGCTCGACCCCTCGGCCTACACGGTCCGCTCCGTGCCAAAACTGCTGCAGCGCTCCAAGGCCTGGGACGGCTACGAGCCGAGCCGCCGAAAGCTGGGTGATGCGATTGCAGCGCTGTCAGCGGCGGCAAACAAGAGGGGGCGCTAGTGTGAGGTCGCACTTCGCGGTTGCAACCGGCGCCCATCCCGCCTATTATTGCGCAGCAGATACGAACCCTTGCTTTTTCAGCCGATTTCTGGTCTGTTTAACGTATGGCTAACGAAAGCTTGTTCTGACGGTGTGACATGTGCTACGGAACGAGTGCTTCAACGCCGGCTTGTGGCGATCAGCGCGGTAGCATCTCAAGTGATTTGCAAAGTCGAAAGCCACCGATGACAGAAGTCAATCTTAGCTGGGGACCTCTTCTTATGGACCGACTGAATAGTGTCCATCGGGCCTCTCGCGTACAACTGCCCCAATCCATCATCGATTGCGATCAAGCCGCCAAAGACGCGCCTGGAAACCCCTGGCGTCTGCCCTTCGTGTCGCGTTACGTCGGCGTCTTTGGCTTCCTCGCGTGCGGCGCGATCATCATCGCGACCGCCAGCTTCCTCGCACTCAACGTCTAGTCGCGTTACCGGTAATCCTGCCACGCACTGGTGAAGGGTTTCTTAAAAAACGTCGCCCAGAGATAATTTGAGCTGTAGCGAACGCCTGTCATCAACAAACCGTCACCTTTGAGCCGACGGCCCGACGATTTCGCCATCAACACCCAGGTGAACTTCACCTTTCCGACCTGCGCCATCCGCCGCGCGATATCGGTGTCCTCACCGTAGAAGGTGAAGCTCGGATCAAAGCCGCCAGCGCGGATCAGCGCATCCCGCTTGAGGACGAAATTGCCCCCCTGCACCATGCTCCCGACCCGCAACACATACCGGTTGAAGCTGTAGGTGCCGAACCCGACGATGTAGAACAGCCGCGCCGCGGCACGGATGTGGAACGGCACGTCGTAGTAGTCGTAGGGCCCGCTGACCGTCACCAGCTCCGGATCCCGCGCGAACTCCGCCTCGACCCGGTCGATCCAGCCCGGCGGCAGCAACGTATCCGCATCGATGTTGGCGACCAGCACGCCGGTCGACGCCTCGAACCCGGCCTTGCGCGCCTGCACGAGGCCCTTGCGCGGCTCGTCGACCACTTTAACCCCCGGGAACGATCCGGCCACGGCGGCCGTGCGATCGGTGCTCGCATTGTCGACCACGACGATCTCCGCGCTCACGCCCGACCGGTCGATCTCAGCCTGGATCGCCTGCAGACACGACGGCAGCAGTAGCTCTTCGTTGAACGCTGGCACGACAAAACTAAACCGAACCTGATCCGCCATTCAACATTCCCTCCGCCGGCCTGCATTCCCGGCCCGCCACCGATATTGTAACTCTCGATCCGTCGTGTGACCACACACCGCCCGAAAGGATGACGATGCCGTATGTTCCTCCGCCGCATCTGACGCAGAACTGGCAAATCAGCAAGCCGGCCGCGACTGGGCGGCGCGGTATGGTCGTCTCGCAATCCCGCGACGCAGCCTTGGCCGGCGTTGCGATCCTGGAGGCCGGCGGCAACGCGGTCGACGCCGCCGTGGCGACCGCCCTGGCCCTCGCGGCCATGGAGCCGTGGAACAGCGGGCTCGGCGGCATCGGCTTCGCGATGGTCCACCGCGCCGGCCAGGCCCGCGCCGAAGTCGTCGATTTCGGCCCCCGCGCGCCCGGCCGCCTCGACCCGGCGCGCTACAAGCTCACCGGCGCCCAAGCTGCCGACCTGTTCGGCTGGCCCGCCGTCGAGGGCGACGCCAATGTCCACGGCCCGCTCTCCTTCGCGATCCCCTCCGCCCCCGCCGGCTACGCCCTCATGCACGAACGGTGGGGCCGCCTGCCCCTCGCCGACATCATCGCGCCGGCCCAGGCGCTCGCCCGGCGCGGCCTGCCGCAGGATTGGTTCACCACGCTCAAGATCGCCGTCAACGCCGCGCTGCTGCGCCTGTATCCCGAGAGCGCCCGCATCTACCTGCCCAACGGCTTGCCGCCCGTGCCGCCCTATCAGGGCAACCCCGGCGCCTTCCGCCTCGGCACCCTGCCGGACACGTTGGATCGGTTGGCGTCGGCCGGGCTGCGCGACTTCTACGAGGGCGACATCGCCGCCAGCATCGCCGCG
Source organism: uncultured Acetobacteraceae bacterium (assembly GCA_964657565.1). Taxonomy (GTDB): domain Bacteria; phylum Pseudomonadota; class Alphaproteobacteria; order Acetobacterales; family Acetobacteraceae; genus JAVVHH01. The sequence continues at coordinate 9,139 of CAZZVQ010000086.1, read as the reverse complement.
GACGTGGCCGCGATGGGCGGGTTCCTCGACCGCGACGATCTGCGCCTGTGCGAGGCCCGCCTCACGCCGCCGCAGGAGACCCCGTTCTGCGGCGGCACCCTGCAACTCCCCGGCGGCCTCACCGCCGCGCCCACCATGGCCCGCGTCATCGACCTCCTGCCGGCCTGCACCGGCGCCGCCCCCGACGCCGCCTGGTTCGCCGGCCTCTCCGCCGCGCTCAAGACCGCCTACGCCGAACGCCTGCAGGGCCTCGGTGACGCCGAACCGCTCGCCGCCGAAAGCTGCACCACGCATCTGACCACCTGCGACGCCGACGGCACCATGGTCGCCATGACCACCACACTGCTCTCCTCGATGGGCAGCCGCGTGGTCCTGCCGGGCTCCGGCGTGCTGATGAACAACGGCATCATGTGGTTCGACCCGCGGCCGGGTCAGCCGAACTCGCTCGCCCCCGGCAAGCGCCCGCTCACCAACATGCTCCCCGTCATCATGCGCGACGGCGACCGCCCGGTGCTGGCGGCCGGCGCCTCGGGCGGGCGCCGGATCATGGCTTCGGTCACCCAGATGCTCGCCTTCGTCGCCGGCTTCGGCATGGACCCGGCCACCGCCGCCCACCAGGCGCGCCTCGACGTCTCCGACCCGGTCGGCGCCGATGCCGACCAGCGCCTCCCCGCCGATGCGCTCGCCGCGCTGGCCGCGGACGGGCCGCTCGACGTCGTCGAACACAGCGTGCTGCCGGTCAATTTCGCCTGCCCCAACCTGATCCAGATCAAGGACGGCATCCGCACCGGAATCAGCGACGTGATGTCCCCGTGGTCGGCGGCGGTGGCCCAATCCGCGGCCGGCTGAATACCTAAGCTCAACCGCCGCAGCCTGGCGCGGTGGCGCTCTCGTCCTGTATAGATAGAGCGAACTCGCCCATCAGGAGACCCATGCGCGCCCGCATCTTCATGCGCCCGAAGACCGCCACCCAGTCCGGCGCCGCGAGCGCCGGCACGTGGATCCTCGACTGGCAGCCTCGGAAGGAAGTGACCGAGCCGCTGATGGGCTGGTGGGGCAGCGACTTCACCCAGGGCCAGGTCGCGCTCAAATTCGACACGAGCGAGCAGGCGATCGCCTATGCCGAAGCCAACGGCATCGAATACCAGGTCGAGCAACCGCCGGCGAAGCATCCGATCAAGCCGAAAGTTTATGCCGACAACTTCCGCTATGGCCGGGCGGAGAATTGGACGCATTGAGGGAAGAGGTGGGCTAAAGCCCACCCTACGCCCTCATTAGGGCTGCCCGGAACCGCCTGCGGCCCCGGCCGCGGCAAGCGCAAGTCCCGCGGCACCCATCATCAAGCGCGCGAGACGGTCGAACGATCGTCGGTTGTTCTATATTGTCGGTCATGACGGCCCAACGGGCCATCGCGATCAGCGTTGCCCCGGCGGCCCATCACGCGCATGCGACGGTTGGAGCGAGCGGCCGGGGGCGCTAGGGTCTGGCCTCGTTGCCGGGAGTCGTGGATGCGTCTGATCGCCGTCGTTGCCGCTTGCCTAGCCGCCGCCGCGCCGGCGCGCGCCGACATCACGCTCGGTGCGGTGCTGTCGCTGACCGGGCCGGGCGCCGGGTTGGGCGTGCCGGAGCGCAATACGATCGAGCTGCTGCCCAAGACCGTCGCCGGCCAAGCCGTCCGCTGGGTCGTGCTGGACGATGCCAGCGACACCACTGCCGCCGTCCGTGCCGCCCGCAAGCTCATCGACGACGAGCATGTCGACGCCATCCTCGGCCCGTCCACCTCGCCCAATTCGCTGGCGCTGCTCGACGTGGCCGGGTCGTCGGGCACGCCGTTCGTCAGCCTGGCCGGGTCGTCGAGCGCGATCGAGCCGCCGGAGGGCAATCGCCGCTGGGCGTTCAAGCTGATCCCCAGCGAGCGCGTCGCCACGGTGCAGATCGTCGACCGCCTGCTGCAGGACGGCGCCAAGCGCCTGGCCCATATCGGCTTCGCCAACGCGCTCGGCGACGGCTACATCGCCGCGCTGTCCGCCCAGGCCAAGGAGCGCGGCATCGAGAGCGTCCTCGACGTCCGCTACAATCCGGGCGACACCAGCGTCACCCCGCAAGTGCTCCGCCTGATCGCCGCCAAGCCCGACGCGGTGTTCGTCGCCGCCTCGTCCTCGCCGGCCACCACGCCGATCATCGAGCTGCGCAACCGCGGCTACACCGGGCCGATCTACACCGTGCAGGGAATCGCCGGGCCGGACGCGCTGCGGGTCGGCGGCAAGGCGCTGGACGGGGTGATGTTCTCTTCCGTCCCCGTCCTGGTCGCCGAGCAATTCCCGGACGATGCCGCAGTCAAGCAGCCGGCCCTGGCCTTCGTCCAGGCCTACGAGGGCAAGTTCGGCCCCGGCACCCGCTCGCTATTCGGGGCGACGATGTGGGACGCGTTCCTGCTGGTCTCCGCCGGAGCGGACAAAGCCGGCACATCAGCGGGAACCCCGGCCTATCGAACCGCCCTGCGCGACGCCATGGAGCATGTCGCCGGCCTGGCCGGCGCCGAGGCGATCTTCTCGCTCACCCCCACCGACCATAGCGGCGCCAGCGCCGACAGCCAGGTGATGGTCGAGATCCGCGACGGCGGCTACCACATGCTGCCGGGCGTCAAATGACCGCTATCGAGCACGAAGTGCAGGTCGAGCAGCCGGCGCACCAGATCGGCTTCATGGACTACCGCCAGGTCCACGAGGTCGCCGGCATCAAGTATCTGGAGGAAGGGGAGGGCGTGCCGATCCTGTTCCTGCACGGCATCGGCGGCGGCGCGCATGTGTTCGCGCCGCAGCTCGACCATTTCGGGCGCCGGTATCGCGCCATTGCGTGGGAGATGCCGGGCTATGCCGGCTCCGCGCCGCTGCCGCTGGTCACGATGGAGGCCCTCGCGGCCGCGTTGGGCGGCTTCATCCAGGCGCTCCGGTTGGACCGCCCGATCCTCGTGGGGCACAGCCTGGGCGGCATGATCGTGCAGCGCCTGCTCGCCGAAGCGCCCCACATCGCCCGGGCCGTGGTGCTGTCGCAGACGAGCCCGACATTCGGCGGACGCGACCCGGCCTGGGCGGACGCCTTCGTCTCCGGCAAGCTCGGCCCGCTCGATGCGGGGCAAAGCATGCACCAGATCGCCGAGGAAGCCATCCGCTCCAGCGCCGCCCCGGCTGCCGACCCGGCCCGGCTCGCCGCGGCACAGGCGGCCTTCGCCGGGGTGCCGGAAAGCACCTACCGCGACATGGTGCTGGTGATGCCGGGCTTCGACATGCGCGAGGCGTTGGCCAAGATCGTGGTACCGACGCTCGTTCTCGCCGGCAGCCTCGACGAGCTGGCGCCGCCCGCCGGTTGCGAGCGGATGGCAGGCAAAATTCCGGGCGCGCAGTATAAGGTGCTCGACGGCGTCGGGCACCTCGCGCATGCCGAACAGCCCGCCGCCTTCAACGCCGCCCTGGACGACTTCCTAAACCTATCAAAGACGGAAACCACGGCATGAAGGCTCTCGACGGCGTCAAGATCCTCGACTTCACCCACGTGCAGTCGGGCCCCACCTGCACCCAGCTCCTCGCCTGGTTCGGCGCCGACGTCATCAAGGTCGAGCGGCCCGGCGTCGGTGACATCACCCGCGGCCAGCTCCGCGACGTCAAGGACGCCGACAGCCTCTATTTTACCATGCTCAACAGCAACAAGCGCTCCATCACCATCGACAGCAAGAATCCGGAGGGCAAGAAGGTCCTCGAAGCCCTGATGGAGACCTGCGACGTACTCGTCGAAAACTTCGCCCCCGGCGCGCTCGACCGCATGGGCTTCACCTGGGATCGCATCCAGCAGATCAACCCGCGCCTGATCCTGGCCTCCATCAAGGGCTTCGGCCCCGGCCCCTACGAGAACTGCAAGGTCTACGAGAACATCGCCCAATGCGCCGGCGGCTCCGCCTCCACCACCGGCTTCGACGACGGACCGCCCTTGGTCACCGGCGCCCAGATCGGCGACAGCGGCACCGGCCTGCACCTCGCCCTCGGCATCGTCGCCGCCCTCTACCAACGCAACACCACCGGCCGCGGCCAGAAAGTCACCGCCGCCATGCAGGACGGCGTGCTGAACCTCTGCCGGGTCAAGCTGCGCGACCAGCAGCGCCTGGCCCACGGCAAGCTGACCGAATACCCGCAATATCCCGACGGCGAATTCGGCGAGTCCGTCCCGCGCGCCGGCAACGCCTCCGGCGGCGGCCAACCCGGCTGGATCCTCAAGTGCAAGGGCTGGGAGACTGACCCGAACGCCTACATCTACTTCATCACCCAGGCCCCGGTCTGGACGGCGATCTGCGACGTCATCGGCGAACCGACTTGGAAGACCGACCCCGATTACGCCAAACCCGCCGCCCGCCTCCCGAAGTTGAAGAAGATCTTCGACCGCATCGAGCAATGGACCGTGACCAAGACCAAGTTCGAGGCCATGGAGGAGCTGAACCAGCACGATATTCCCTGCGGCCCCATCCTCTCGATGGCCGAGATCGCCAGCGACGAATCCCTCCTCGCCACCGGCACGCTCGTCAAAGTCGACCACCCCACCCGCGGCACCTATCTGACCGTCGGCAACCCCATCAAGCTCTCCGATAGCTCCACCGAGGTCACCCGCTCCCCCCTCCTCGGCGAGCACACCGACGAGATCCTCCGCGACCTCCTCCGCTTCGACCCCGACCGCATCGCCACCATCCGCAGCTCCGGCGCCATCGGCGACCCCACCCCGAAACTCGCGGCCGAATGAAATTCGCCACCTGGAACGTCAACTCGATCCGCCAGCGCGAGCGCCATGTCGCCGCCTGGCTCGGCCGCAACCAGCCCGACCTCCTGCTCCTGCAGGAGATCAAATGCGAAGACGCCAACTTCCCGGTCCAGGCCTTCGAGGAGATCGGCTACCGCGCCGAGATCCTCGGCCAGAAATCCTATAACGGCGTCGCCATCCTCTCGAAGGAGCCGGTCGAGGTCACCCATCGCGGCCTCCCCGGCATGGAAGCCGACCCCCAATCCCGCTACCTCGAGATCCGCACCCACGGCATCACGGTCGGCAACCTGTATCTGCCGAACGGCAATTCCGGTGGCCCCGAGGGCTACGCCTACAAGCTGCGCTGGATGCAATGCCTGGCGGAGCGCGCGCAGGCGCTGCTCGATGCGGACGAGCCCTGCGCCCTTGCCGGCGACTACAACGTTTGCCCGACCGACGAGGATTTCGCCCCCGGCACGCTCCCCGCCGGCGACGCCCTGCTCCGCCCGGAAACCCGCGCCGCCTTCCGAACGATCTTATGGCAGGGCTTGACCGACGCCCTCCGCGCCGTCCAACCCCGCGGCAAGGCCTACACGTTCTGGGACTACCAAGCCGGCGCCTGGCGCCGCGACCTCGGCCTGCGCATCGACCACGCGCTGCTCTCCCCCGACCTCGCCGAGCGCCTCGTCTCCGTCACCCCCGACCGCGACGAACGCGACCAGCCCCAACCCAGCGACCACGTCCCCGTCCTCGTCACCCTGTCTTAACCTCACTCCGCTTTCTTCGAATCCTCCGGGATCCGATGCAGCAGGAAGATCGAGAACACCATCACCAGGATCAGCCCGGCCAGCACCCCCAGCTCCAACATCGACGCATGGAATTGCTCGCTCACCGTGTCGTTCCACGTCCGCCCCCGCATCGACTCCGACGTCTCGAGCGTAATCACCAGTACCCGCCGGATCGACGCGATCAGCCCCACGATCAGGAACGGCTGCACGGTCAGGCTGCCCGTTCGGATGGAGGCGCTGACCGTATGCAGGATCTCCACCAGCATCAGCACGAACAGCAGCCGGTCGACCGTCTCGAACACCTCGTTCGTGCCCGTCCAGTCCAGCACCCCGTGCCACAACAGCAGCAGCGCCCCGACGAGCGCGATCATCGTCGTCAACACCAGCAGAATGCCGACGGCGACGTAGGTATAACGCTCCGCCTTGCCGAAGAAATCCTTCAGAAACGGTGGTGCCTCGCGTCCGCCCATGCGTCTGTCCCTGCTTGCGTCAGATCACCGCGTAGCAGCAGGGCTCGGCATTGGGCAGCCGAATTCGTGGTGGGCCGGAAAGCCCACCGACGAACCTCCAAACACCCGCTCTAGATGTCCGCGTAGCAGTGCGTCTCCGCCTTGGCCCCCGGGTTCGTCACCGCCCCCAGATGCGCCGGCCCGACCGTCTGCGCGAACTTCCAGATCGCCCCGCTATTATAGTCGGTGCGGCGCGGCTGCCACGCCGCCCGCCGGGCCGCCAATTCGTCCTCCCCGATCAGCACGTCCATTGTTCCCTTGCCCGCATCGAGCCGGATCCGGTCGCCGTTCTTCACCAGCGCGATCGGCCCACCCAACGCCGCCTCGGGCCCAACATGGCCCACGCAGAACCCGCGCGTCGCCCCGCTGAACCGCCCATCCGTGATCAGCGCCACCTTGTCGCCCATGCCCTGCCCATAGATCGCCGACGTCGTCGACAGCATCTCCCGCATGCCCGGCCCGCCCTTCGGCCCCTCGTAGCGCACCACGATGACGTCGCCGGCCTTGTACGCCCGCGCGTTCACCGCCGCGAACGCCTCTTCCTCGCTGTCGAAGCACAGCGCCGTGCCCTCAAACACGAGGTTCTCCATCCCCGCGATCTTCACGATCGCCCCGTCCGGCGCCAGGTTGCCCTTCAGCCCGACCACGCCGCCCGTCGTGCTGATCGCCCGCGACACCGGATAGACCACGTCCTGGTTCTCCGGGAACACCACGTCCTTCAGGTTCTCCGCGAGCGTCTTGCCGGACACCGTCATGCAGTCCCCGTGCAGCAATCCGCCATCCATCAGTGCTTTGAGGATGACCGGGATGCCGCCGATATTGTGCACGTCGAGCGCCACATACTTCCCGCCGGGCTTGAGGTCGGCGATGTACGGCGTGCGCCGCATGATCTCGACCACGTCGTCCATGGTGAAGTCGATCCCGCACTCGTTGGCGATCGCCGGCAGATGCAACCCGGCATTCGTGCTGCCGCCCGTCGCCCCCACCACCACCGCCGCGTTCTCCAGCGCCTTGCGCGTCACGATGTCGCGCGGCCGCAGCCCGCTCTCGATCAGCGCCATCACCGCCCGCCCGCTCTCCACCGCCCAGCGGTCCCGATCCTCATACGGCGCCGGCGACCCGGCCGAGCCCGGCAGCGCCAGCCCGATCGCCTCGCTCACCGTCGCCATCGTGTTGGCCGTGAACTGCCCGCCGCACGCGCCCGCGCTCGGGCACGCCACGCACTCGAGCTCATGCAGCTCCTCGTCCGACATCGTCCCGGCCGCATGCCGCCCGACCGCCTCGAACACGTCGACCACGGTCACGTCCTTGTCCTTGTACCGCCCCGGCAGGATCGAGCCGCCATACATGAACACCGACGGGATGTTCAGCCGCACCATCGCCATCATCATGCCCGGCAGCGACTTGTCGCACCCGGCCAGCCCGACCAGCGCGTCGTAGCAATGCCCCCGCACCGTCAGCTCGACGCTGTCCGCGATCACCTCGCGCGACACCAGCGAGGATTTCATCCCCTGGTGCCCCATCGCGATCCCGTCCGTCACCGTGATGGTGGTGAACTCCCGCGGCGTCCCCCCGGCCTCGATCACCCCCTTCTTGACCGACTGCGCCTGCCGGCTCAGCGCGATGTTGCACGGGGCCGCCTCGTTCCAGCACGTCGCCACACCCACGAACGGCTGGTTGATCTCGTCCTCGCCGAGCCCCATCGCATAATAATACGACCGATGCGGCGCCCGCCCGGGCCCTTCCGTCACATGCCGCGACGGCATCCGCGACTTATCCCACCGCTTCTTCAACATTGTAATTCCTCCATCTTCCAGCCCGTAGGGTGGGCTTCAGCCCACCATCGTCAGCCCACCATTAACCGGAGCTAAGCCGCAATCCGCTCGATCGCCGCCTGCAACCGCGCCGCCTCCCGCTCGAACCCCGCCAGCCGCTCCCGGTTTTCCTCGACCACCTCGGCCTTCGCCCGCGCCACGAAATCGGCATTCTCCAACTTTCGAGACACCTTCTCCGCCTCCGCCAGCGCCTTGGCCCGATCCTTCTCCAGCCGCTTCCGCTCCGCGTCCAGATCGATCAGCCCGGCCAGTGGAATCACCACCGTCGCCTCGTCGACCACCGCTTGCGCGCTCCCCTTCGGCATCGCATCCTCCAAGGCCCCGATCTCGCTCGCCCGCGCCATCCGCCGGATCGCCTCGGACCACGCCGCCGCCCGCGCCAGCGTTTCCGGCCGAGCGTCCCGGAGCAGCACCGGGGCCAGCGCCGACGGCGGCACGTTCATCTCCGCCCGCACGGCCCGGACCTCGCCGACCAGCCGCACCACCCAATCCAACTCGTCCCGCGCCGCCGCCGCGTCCGCTACCGGGGAGGGCAGGGGCCATGCCGTCCGGATCAGGCTGCCCGCCGCGCCGAACCCCATCTCGCCCCACAGATGCTCCGTCACGAACGGCATCGCCGGGTGCAGCAGCCGGAGCAGCACGCCCAGCGTATGCGCCGCCGTCGCCCGGACCTCATTCTTCTCCGCCCCATCCGGCCCGTTCAGCACCGGCTTGGCGAACTCCAGGAACCAATCACAAAAATCGTTCCACGTGGTCCGGTACGCCGCCTGCGCGTAATCGTTGAACCGGTATGCCTCCAGCGCCACCGTCGCGTCGTCGACCGCCCTATTCGTCGCGTCGAGCATCCAACGGCACAACGGCGACGTTGCAGCCGCCGGGTCGAAGCCAGGCATTGGCGCCACCCCGTTCATCTCGCAGAACCGCGCCGCATTCCAAAGCTTCGTCACGAAGCTTCGGTAACTCTCGACCGTCCCCCGCCCCAGCTTGATATCCCGACCCGGCCCGGTCAGCGCACATACCGTGAACCGCAGCGCATCCGTGCCGAACTCGCCGATCAGCTCCAGCGGGTCGATGACGTTGCCCTTCGACTTCGACATCTTCTGCCCGCGCTCGTCGCGCACCAGCCCGTGGATATACACATCGCGGAACGGCACCTCGCCCATCACATACAGCCCCATCATCATCATCCGGGCCACCCAGAAGAAGATGATGTCGAACCCGGTGA
>CAZZVQ010000085.1:0-22907 GCA_964657565.1 uncultured Acetobacteraceae bacterium | reverse complement strand
CGCTGCGCCAGAGCGGCCCACGAGACCGGCCGCCGCCACGCTCCCACCCGTGACGCCTCCGCCGATCCAGGCCGAAGCGGCATCCGAGCTCTCCGCCGTCACGGCCGCGCCGCCGGCGCGACCGGTTCCGCCCCTGATCCAGACCTCCGAGATCTCCCCCGCCGCCGCCGCGCCGCCACCGCTCCAACCCGCGTCGCGGCCAACACCCGACACTGAGCCAGCATCCATGCCGGTACGCACGGTGGCGCCGGCCGCCAACGACCGGGCGCCGGGCCCGCCAGTGCCATCAATCGTGCCATCACCTGGGCCGGCGCCTTCGGCCGAGCCGCCGCCCGTCGTCATCGAGATCGGCGCGGTCGAGTTCCGCACCATCCAACCCGCGCCGCCAGCGGCCGCCCCCCTAGCGCGCCCCGCGCCCAGCCTAACGCTCGACGCCTATCTCGCCCAGCGCGCCAGCCGGCCGGGCGGGCGATGAGCACCTTCCAAGCCGTCGCGACCGTCACGGCGGCACTGCGCGAGCGCCTGCTGGAGACCGTCAACGCCGACGTGCCGGCCGCCACCGTCACCACGCTGCGCCCGGCCGATCCCGGGACCAACGGCATCCCGGCGGTGGGGGTGAACCTGTTCCTGTTCGCGGTCCACATCAGCGCCGCGCACCGCAACCGCGACCTGCCGCTGCGGTCCAGTGGCGGCGACGCACTGCAGGTGCCGGTCATCCCGCTCGAGCTGGACTACCTGATCAGCTTCTACGGCGATGCGAACGGGGCGGCGCACCAGCTGGTCGGCAGCGTCATGCGCAGCCTCTACGCGCGGCCGATCCTGACGGCGGCGATGATCCAGGCGGTCGAGACCCCGGCCAGCGGGCTCAATTCCGGGCTGGCCAACCAGGCCGACCGGGTCCGCCTGACGCCGCTGACGCTGCCGATCGAGGAGATCGCCAAGCTGTGGACGGTGTTCTTCCAGAGCAGCTACGCGCTGTCGGTGGCGTTCCGCGCGTCGCCGGTGATGATCGAGGCGGACCAGCCGGTGGTGGTCGCGCCGCCGGTCGCCACGCCGCAGCTCGGGGCGTTCTCGCTCAGCCCGCCGCGGATCGACGGCATCGCCGTCCAGGGTGCGGCGGCGGGGGCGCCGATCGTTCCCGGCAGCACGATCGTCGTCACCGGAGCCAATTTCGACGCCACCACCGCCCGGCTGCTGATCGCGGGCGCGCCGGCCGTGCTAGGGGCCGCCTCGCCGACGGCGCTGACGGCGACGCTCGACCCGGCGCTGCCGGCCGGCACGACGATGCTGCAGGTGGAACAGAGCGTCGCCGTCGGCACCCCGCCCATCCTGCGACCCGGCCCGGCCTCCGCACCCGCCACCTTCATCCTGCACCCCGTCGTGACGCAGATTGCGGGCGCCTTCGCCATCACCGTGTCCAGCGGGACCGTGTCGATCGGCCTCACGCCGGCGGCCGGGCCGGCGCAGATCGTCACGCTGGCGCTGCTGGATGCGAGCGGCGCGATCCAGCACAGTTTCCGCGCGGCCGACCGGGTCGCACCGGCCAGCACGGTGGTCGTCCCGGTCAGCGGTGTCGCGGCCGGGACGTATGTCGTGCGCGTCACGGTGGATGGCGCCGACAGCCCGACCACGGGGCCATCGGTGCCGCAGGTGACCTTTCCATGACGATCCCACGCGATGTCGCGGCGGATTGGGCGGCGGCGAACCAGGCGGCGCTGGCGGCGGCCATCGCCCGGGTGCGGGCGCGGATCGAGGCCGCTCGCGCCGGGACACCGCCACCCTCCGACGACGGGGCGGCGGTGGACGGGTCCGCGCTGGCCCGCCTCTGTGCCAGCTTCGAGCTGACGCGGTTCGAGCGGGACATCCTGCTGATGTGCGCCGGGCCGGAGCTCGACGGGGGGTTTCCCGCCCCGCCCAGCTTCGCCCTCGCGCTCGCGACGCTCGAGGCGCCGCATTGGAGCGCGCTGCTGCCGCAGGCGCCGCTGCGCTGGTGGCGGCTGATCACGCTGGCGGCGGACGCGCCGCTGTGCGAGGCGCGGCTGCGGATCGACGAGGCGGTGCTGCACGTCCTGGCCGGGCTCGACTGCGTCGATGAGCGGCTCGCCGCCATCGTCACGCCGGTGGCCGCGGGGGTGCTTCCCGGCAGCCAGGACGCGGTCGCCGAGCGGGTGGCCGCCTGCCTCACGCGCGGGACGCTGCCGCTGCTGACCGGGCCGCACGCCGAGGCGGAGGCGGTCGCCGCGGCCAGCGCCGCCGGTCTCGGGTTGAGCCTGCACGTGGCCGAGGCGACGGCGCTGTCGGCGCCGTCGGCCGCCGGGGCGCAGGGCTGGCTGCGGCTGTGGCAGCGCGACGCCTCGCTCAACCGTCTGGCGCTGCTGGTGCGGGCCGATGGCAATGCCGCTCCGGAGGCGCGGGCCGGGTTGGTGGCGGCGCTCCGGGATATGCGGACGCCGGTGATCCTGGCCGCCGAACGCCCGCTCGACCTCGACCTCGCCACGGTGCGCATTCCGGTCGCGCGTCCGACGAGCGATGAACAGGCGCGGCTGTGGCAGGCGGCGCTGCCCGACGGTGCAGTGGCGGGCGAGGCGATCGACCGGGCGGTGATGCAGTTCGATCTCGGGGCCACCGCCATCGCCGCGGCCGCGCGTGCCGCGGAGGGCGATCCGGCGCGGATCTGGTCGGTATGCCGGGCGCAGACGGCGCGGGCCACCGATCACACGCTGCACGTCGCGGCGCGGGCGGAGTGGTCCGATCTGGCGGTGCCCGAGGCGCAGGCCGGGCTGCTGCGGGCAATCGTCGGGCAAGTGCGGCACCGTCGCGTGGTGCATGACCGCTGGGGGTTCGCGGCCCGGGCGCGCAACCTCGGGGTGACCGCGCTGTTCCACGGGCCGAGCGGCACCGGGAAGAGCCTGGCGGCCGAGGTGGTCGCCGCGGCGCTCGAGGTGGACCTGCACGTGATCGATTTGAGCCGGGTGGTCAGCAAGTATATCGGCGACACCGAGCGGCATCTGCGGGCGGTGTTCGAGACGGCCGAGGCCGGCGGGGCGGCGCTGCTGTTCGACGAGGCGGACGCGCTGTTCGGCGCCCGCAGCGAAGTGCGCGACAGCCACGATCGTTACGCCAACATCGAGGTGAGCTACCTGCTGCAACGGATGGAGCAGCATCGCGGGCTGGTCATCCTGACCACCAACATGAAGGATTCGATCGACACCGCCTTCCTGCGCCGCATCCGCTATGTGGTGGAGTTCGCGCATCCCGGGCCGGCGGAGCGGCGGCAGCTCTGGCAGCGCGTGTTCCCGGAAGATGCGCCGCTGGAGGGGGTCGATCCGGCCCGGCTGGCGCAGGCCAATTTCACCGGGGCGCATATCCACAACATCGCGCTCGCCGCCGCGTTCCTGGCCGCCGGGGAGGGCGAACCGATCCGCATGGCGCATCTGCTGCGCGCCGCGGAGCGCGAATGCGCCAAGCATCAGCGCCCGCTGACCCGGGCCGAAGTGCAGGGGTGGGTATGAGCGGCGGGCCCGTCACCATCCGCATCGCCCGCCTGGTGGTCGACGCGGCGTCGGCCGGCGAGGGCGCGGCCACGGTCGCGGCGTTCCGCGGCGAACTGGCCCGGCTCGCCGCTGCGGGCCGCCTGCCGGCGACGCCGGGCACGCTGCGGCCGCTCACCGCCGTCACGCCGTCCGGGCGGGGCCGTGAGGCGGCCGGATCGCTGGCGCCCAAATGAGCGACCCGCGCGGCCCCCGGCTACTCCGCGGCGCGCTGGTCAGCGTCGACCCGGTGATCCCGATCCCGAAGCTGATCATCTTTCAGTACAACCCCGACAGCCTCGTGCGGACGCTGACGGCGCGGACGCCGAAGGACACCGGGACCAGGGCCACCGCGATGCGCCTGTCCGGCGCGCCGCAGGAGGTGATCAAGATGGATGTGGAGATCGACGCCGCCGATCAGCTCGAGAAGAACGACCCGGTCGCGATGGCGCTCGGCATCTACCCGCAGCTCAGCACGCTGGAGATGCTGGTCTATCCCAGCAGCATCGAGGTGATCGCCAACACCATCCTGCTGGCCACCGGGTCGATCGAGCTGCTGCCGCCGCCGGCGCCGCTGACGCTGCTGATCTGGGGCATCAAGCGGATCGTGCCGGTGAAGCTGACGGAATTCACCATCACGGAGGAGGCGTACGACCCGTCGCTGAACCCGATCCGCGCCAAGGTCGGCCTCGGGCTGACGGTGCTCGGCTACGACGATTTGAGCATCACCAACCCTGGTTACTACGTCTTCCTGGCGCACCAGGTGGTCAAGGAGGGGATGGCGGTGCTCAACACCGCCAACGACCTGACCGCCGTGGTCGGCGCCAACGGCCCGAAATTGTTTTGAGGGAGCCCGGACATGTTCGACCCGACCAGCCGCTACGCCGCGCTCCCGACGCTCTCCTACCAGGCCGGGCCGGGCCGCACGATCAGCTACGTCCCGGCGCGCATCCTGCCGCAATCGGCGGCGCTGACGATGCTGGGCGCCGTCGCGCCGGTGCCGGGCGAGCGGCTCGACCTGTTCGCCGCCCGCACGCTGGGCGACGCGCTGCTGTTCTGGCGCATCGCGGACGCCAACGATGCGATGGACCCGGATGCGCTGATCGAGGCCGGCACCGCGCTCAACGTTCCGCTGCCGACGGGTTGATGCGATGGCGCTGTTCGACAGCATCCACCTGACCCTGCTGATCGGCCCGGCGCTGCCGCTGCCGGCGCCGCCGACGCTGATGGAGGCGCTGCAGAGCGTGGAGATCACGCAGCGCGACGAGGGCACCAGCGGGTTCCAGATCAGCTTCTCGCTCAGCCGCGGCACGCTGCTCGACGTGCTGGACTACACGATGCTGCTCGGCCCCCTGCTCAAGCCGTTCAGACGGGTGATCGTCATCGTCACGGTCAACGGGCTGCCCAACATGCTGATCGACGGCGTCATCACCCACCGGCAGCACAAGCCGGACATCGAGCCCGGCGACGCGCTGATCACCATCACCGGCGAGGACGTGTCGGTGATGATGGACCTGCAGGAGAAGCGCGCCGTGCATCCGGCGCTGCCGGATTTCGCCATCGCGACCAAGATCATCCTGCAATATCCGCAATACGGGATGATCCCGCAGGTCATCCCGCCGCTGGTGTCCGAGGTGCCGCTGCCGATGCAGCGGGTGCCGACGCAGCAGGGCACCGACCTGCAGATGCTGCGGCTGCTCGCGAGCCGCAACGGCTTCGTGTTCTACGTCTCGCCCGGGCCGGCGCCGCTGACCAACACCGCCTATTTCGGGCCGCCCAACCGGCTCGGCCTGCCGCAGCCGGCGCTCGCCGTCGGGTTGGGACGCAACAGCAATGTCAGCAAGCTGGAATTCGCCTACGACGCGCAGCGCGGCGCCACCGTCAGCGACACGGTCGAGGACAGCCTCACCGGCGTGACGCTGCCGATCATGACGTTGGTGGGCACCCGCCTGCCGCCGTTCGTGCTCAACCCGGGCGTCAACCCGCTCAACACGTCGCGCACGCTGCTGTCCGATGCGTCGAGCGGCGTGGACGTGGTGCAGGCGTTCGGCCGCGCCCAGGCCCGCACCGACGCCTCGACCGATGCCATCGTGACGGCGACCGGCGAGCTCGACGTGCTGCGCTACGGCCGCACCTTGAACGCGCGCGGCACGGTGGGCGTGCGCGGCGCCGGGTTCACCCATGACGGGCTGTATTACGTCAAGCAGGTCACACATAAGATCAGCCGCGAGCAATACACGCAGAGCTTCACCCTGACGCGCGAAGGCGAGGGCTCGTTGCTGCCGGTGGTGCGGCCATGAGCCAATATTTTGGCAAGTATCGCGGCACCGTCAGCAACAACATCGATCCGTTGCTGCAGGGGCGCCTCCAGGTCAAGGTCCCGTCGGTGCTCGGGACCGACGGGCTGAGCTGGGCGATGCCGTGCGTGCCGTATGCGGGGCCGGGCGTCGGGTTCTTCTTCATCCCGCCCAACGGCGCCAACGTCTGGGTCGAGTTCGAGGGCGGCGACCCCGATTACGCGGTCTGGACCGGCTGCTTCTGGGGGCTGGGGGAGGCGCCGATGCCGGCGATCCCGGGCCAGAAGGTGCTGAAGACGGACGCGTTCACGCTGACGATCAACGAGTTGCTGCCGGCCACGCCGCTGGTGTCGATCGAAACCAGCAGCGGCGCCAAGCTCGCGTTCACGCCGCTCGGCGCGGAGCTGTCGGTCTCGGCCGGGAAGCTGGCGCTGTCCGGGCTGCAGATCACGCTGAACGACGACGCGCTGGTGGTGCTGCCCTGATGCCCAGCCCGGTGCTCACCGCTGCCGCCACCGTCACCTGCCCGCATGCGGCGCCGGCGATGATCGCCGCGACCGGGGCGCGCGTGATGGTCGCGGGGCAGCCCGCGGCGCTGCTGAGCGATCTCACCACCGTGACTGGCTGCCCGCAGGCGTCGCTGCCGACGCCCTCGCCCTGCCTCACGGTGAAATGGCTGATGGGCTCGACGCGCGTGCTCGTGGCCGGCCAGCCGGTGCTGCTGCTGACGTCCGCCGGCCTGGCGCTGAACCCGGCGCAGGCGCCACAGGGGTCGCCGCTGGTGCTCTCCGCGCAGCCCCGCGTGATGGCGACATAGCCGTGCCGCTCAACCAACCCTTCGGCTTCGACGCCACCGGCCGCACGGCGCAATGCGACGCCGCCGAGCATCTGCGGCAGGAGATCGAGACGCTGCTGTTCACGCGGCCCGGCGAGCGGGTCAACCGCCCCGACCTGGGCAGCGGGCTGTTCCAGCTCGTGTTCGCGCCGAACGGCAGCGAGCTGGCGACCGCGACGCAATACCTCGTCCAGGGCGCCCTGCAACGCTGGCTCGGCGGTCTGGCGCAGGTGCTCGCGGTCGACGTCTCGGCGGACGACGCGGTGCTGACCGTGTCGGTGCGCTTCCTGCCGGCGGGAACGAGCCAGCCGGTGCAGGCCAGCTACACGCGGCCGGTGCCGACATGATGCGCTATCTCTGCTGCGACGAGCGGCGGCGCAACGCGGTGGCCGGCCATGCCGAGCTGAACGGCATCGCGTTCCTCGACGTCGTGGATGCCGCGGGCAGCCCGCTCGGCCCGATGCTCACCACGCTGGTCGTGCATTTCATCAACCCGGCGCCGATGCCGGCCTGGACGCCGGCGAACATCGCCATCACCGGCGGCGCGTCGATCCGCGGCATCACCGTCACCGGCACGGCGATGAAGGACGAGACGCTGGTCGTCACCGTGGACCGCCCCGGCGATTTCTCGATCTACCAGCTCCGGCTGGTCGGCGCGGCCGGGTTCGACCGGATCCTGAACGCGATCGACTTCTCGTTCCGCGCCGGCTGCGACAGCGATTTCGACATCGCGCTCGCCGCCCCGTGCCCGGCGACCTCGCCACAAGCGCCGCCGATCGACTATCTCTCGCGCGATTTCAACAGCTTCGTGCAATTGCTGCAGGACCGCATGGCGGTGCTGGGCGCCCCGCTGCCGGCCAACGACCCCGTCGATCTGGGCGTCACGCTGGTCGAACTGCTCGCCTATGTGGGCGACCATCTCAGCTACCGGCAGGACGCGGTCGCCACCGAGGCGACGCTGCAGAACGCCTGCCAGCGCATCTCCGCGCGCCGGCATGCGCGCCTGGTGGATTACGTCATGCACAATGGCTGCAACGCCCGCGCCTGGGTGGTGGCGACGATGAAGCCGGGGGCGGCAGCCGCGATCGGCGCCGGCATGCAACTGCTCACCCGGGTGCCGGCCTTGGAGGGCCACGCGGTCGTTGCGCCCAGCGACACGCTGTATCAGACCGCGCTCGGCCAGGGCGCGCAGGTGTTCGAGACGCTCGGCGACCCGTTCGCGTTCGACGCCGCCGGGAAGCCGCTGCCGATCGCGCTGGACTCCCGGCTCGACGGGATGCGGTTCCACACCTGGGGTGGCGTGGCCTGCTGCCTGCCGAAGGGGGCCACCTCGGCGACGCTGATCGGGGACGTGGCGGCGCTGCTGTCGCCGGGTCGCGTGCTGGTGTTCCAGGAGATGCTCGATCCGCTGACCGGCGACCCGGCGCTGGCCGATCCCTCGCACCGCTGCGCCGTGCGCATCACCAGCGCGGTCGCCAGCGCGGACCCGATCGGCGGCCAATTCCTCTCGCCGCCGGTGGCCGACCCGCTGGCCGTCACCGAGATCGCCTGGGGTCCGGCCGATGCGCTGCCGTTCCCGCTCTGCATCAGCACGCAGGCCGACGTGGACACCGAGGCGCCGGCGCTCAACGACGTGAGCCTCGCCTGGGGCAACGTGCTGCTGGCCGACCACGGGTTGTCACTGGCGCAGCCGGAATCGCTCGGGACGATGCCGGCGGCCAGCATCGACGCGATCGCGGCGGCGCAACCGGTCGAGACCATCACCGACGCCGATGTAGCGGTCACCTGCGCCGGGCGGCCGATGGTTCCGGTCGCGGCACGGTTCAACCCGGTGCTATCGCAGGCGCCGCTCACCTTCGCCGTCCCGTTGGCGGCCCCGGCCAGCGCCGCCGCCGGGCTGCTGCAGAGCGATCCGGCTGCGGCCCGGCCGGCGATCTCGTCGCTGGTGAGCAGCGACCCCGATGGCGGCACGACCATTTGGGCCAACGCGTTCCCCGACATGATCGGCACCGAAGCCGCGGCGCTGTTCGTCGTCGAGGTCGACAATCTGCTGCAGGGGCAGATCCGCTTCGGCGATGGCACCAATGGCCGCCGGCCGGCCGCCGGCGCCAGCTTCGCCGCCCGCTACCGCATCGGCAACGGCACGGCGGGCAATGTCGGCGCCGGCGCGATCGCCTGCCTGGTCAGCACCAGCGACGCGGTCACGGCGGTCGGCAACCCGCTGCCGGCAGCCGGGGGCGCCGACCCTGAGTCGATCGAACAGGTCCGCCGCCGCGCGCCCGCCGCCTACCGCGCCCAGCAGCAGCGCGCCGTCACGCCGCAGGACTACGCCGACCAGGCGAAACTGCTCCCCGGCATCCAGCGCGCCGCGGCGACGCTGCGCTGGACTGGCAGCTGGTACACCCACTTCATCGCGGTCGACCGCCTCGGCGGCAGCGACGTCGATCCCGCTTTCGCGGACGCGGTCGCCACCGGGCTGGAACGTGTCCGCCTGGCCGGGCACGATCTGCAGATCGTCGAGCCGGCCAATGTCGGGATCGAGCTGTCGCTCTCCGTGCAGGTCCAGGACGGCTTCTTCCGCAGCGCCGTCCGCCAGGCGCTGCTGGCCGTGCTCAACGACGCGCCCGGCGGCCTGTTCGACCCGGACGGCTTCACCTTCGGGCAGTCGTTCTGGCTCAGCCCGGTCATCGCCACCGTGCAATCGACCGCGGGCGTGGCGAGCGTCAGCGTCACCATTTTCCAGCGCTACCGCCAGCCCACCACCGACGGGAGCGCGGCCGGCATGCTGGCGATGGCGGCCAACGAGATCCCGCGGCTGGACAACGATCCCGACTACCCCGATCGCGGCGTGCTGCGGCTCGCCTTGGCGGGTGGCCGATGAGCGGCACGTCGCTGCCGCTGGATCCGTCGATCCTGTCGGCGACCGAGTGCGGCTGCTGCGAGGGGGTGGGCATCCAGACGCCGATGCAGGTGTGGAACCGCGCCGGGCTGCCGGCGATCGGGTACCGCATCGGCACGCATGGGAATTTCAAGGCGACGCTGCTCGCCCGCCTGTCTGCGGCCGAGTACCCTGCGCTGCGTGGGCTGACGACGCGCGACGACAGCGATCCTACCATCGCGCTGCTCGACGCGACCGCCGTGCTGGCCGACGTGCTGACGTTCTATCAGGAACGGATCGCCAACGAGAGCTTCCTGCGCACGGCGACGACGTGGCGCTCGCTGGCGGGGATCGCCTGGCTGACCGGCTACGAGCCGTCGCATGGCCTGGCCGCCACCGCCTATCTCGCGTTCACGCTCGAAACCGCTGCGGGGGCGCCGGAGACCACCCTCATTCCGGCGGGCACCCGTTTGCAGAGCGTGCCCGCGGCCGGCCAATTGCCGCAGACGTTCGAGACCTCGGCCGATTTCGAGGCGCGGCCGGAGTGGAATGCCATGACGGCGCTGCGCTCGCTGCCGCCGAGCGCGCCCACCGCCGCCACCACCAGCATCCTCGTCCAGGGCATCGCGACCCAGGTGCGCCCCGGCGACCGCCTGCTGCTGCTGGACGGACAGGGTGGTAAGTTCACCGTGACCGCGGTCAGCCTGACCGCCGACAATCCGTCGCAGACCACGCGCATCGATCTGACGCCGGGGGCGCCGGCTCCCTCGGTGCACGTCGCGCCGCTGCCGTTCGTCGCCGCACGCCCATACGCGCAGTCGGTGCCACTGAACACGCTGGCGCTGCACACGACGATCTTCAATCGCGCGTGGGACGGGGCCGATTTGCTCGCGCAGGCGCGCAGCCTGCGCTGGCCGCTCCGCCGTGTGATCGACGGCGTGCGCGCCGCGGCGGCAGCGCCGATCGACACCGGCGCCGGCGCCGTCCGCTTCCGCCAGCGCGCCGCCGCCTTCGGCCACAACGCGCCCGCGCACACCACGCTGCCGGCCAATTCGAGCGGCAGCTATCCGGTCGATTGGGACACCGTCGGCACGACGCTCGACTTCACCTGGGCGGGCAATACGATCTCGACGGCTGGCAACACCATCCTCCAACTCGACCGCAGCTATACGGGCATCGGTCCGGCGAGTTGGCTGCTGCTCGAGGATTCCGGCACCGCCAAGCCCGGCACCGTGGCCGCGATCGGCGACACCAGCGCGGTCGCCTTCACCTTCTCGACCAAGATCACCCAGATCGACTTTGGCGACGACATCAGCGGCTTTACCCGCCGCGGCACCACGATCTGGTGCGACAGCGAAATCCTCAGCCTCGCGCCGATCCCGGTCACCGACGACGTCGCCGGCAGCGTGCTGGCGCTCGACCAGATCTATCTCGGCCTCGCCCAAGGCCAGACGATCGCCGTCAGCGGCACCCGGACCGACCTGGCCGGCGTTCCCGGCACCGAGTTGGCGACGATCGCCAGCGTGGTCATCCAGGGCAACGCGACCTGGCTCACGCTCGCCAAGCCGCTCGTCAACACCTATGCGCGCGCCACCGTCGCGGTGAACGCGAACGTCGTGGTCGCCACGCATGGCATGAGCGTCACCGAGACGCTCGGCAGCGGCGACTCCGCGCAGCCGTTCCAGCAATTCCCGCTGCGCCAGCCGCCGCTCACCTATGTCGCCGACCCCACCACCGCCGGCCCGGCGAGCACGCTCACCATCCGCGTCAACGGCGAGGCCTGGACCGAGGTCGCCACGCTGTTCGGCGCCGGGCCGCACGATCGGGTCTATGTCACCTGGCTCGACGAGGCCAACGCCACCCATGTCATGTTCGGCGACGGCACCACCGGCGCGCGGCTGCCGACCGGGGCGGCCAACGTCGTGGCCACTTACCGCACCGGCATCGGCTCGCCCGGCCTGGTCGGCGCCGGGGCGGTGTCGCTGCTGATCACCCGGCCGCTCGGCGTGCGCAACGCCGCCAACCCGGTGGCGACCACCGACGCGGCCGACGCCGAGACCCCCGCGATGCTGCGCGGCAGCGCGCCGCTGCATGTGCTGACGCTCGACCGCATCGTCTCGCTCGACGACTACGCCAACTACGCCCGCGCCTATCCCGGCATCAGCAAGGCGCTGGCCTCGTGGTTCTGGACGCTGCGTGGCCGGGGCGTGTCGCTCACCGTCGCCGGCCAGGACGGCGCCAGCATCGACCCGGCCTCGCCGTTCGCCATCAGCCTCGTCGCCGCCATCGCCGCGCGCAGCGACCCCACGGTGCCGGTGGTGCTGGCCGACTACCAGCCGGTCTATTTCCTGCTCGCCGCCGCGGTCGCAACCGATCCCGCGCTGGTCGCCAACACGGTGTATGGCACGATCGACGCCGCTCTGCGTGCCGCCTTCGCCCTCGACCAGCGCGATTTCGGCCAGGGCGTGCGCGCCAGCGAGGTGATCGCGATCATCCAAAGCGTGCCCGGCGTGCTGGCCTGCGACCTGACGCTGTTCGCCCGGCCGCCCGACCAATCCGGTGTCGCCGACAGCCTCGCCGCCGCCGTTCCCGCCCCCGGCGCCGGAACCCAGACAACGGCCGAGATCCTGCTGCTCGACCCGCGCCCGATCCCGTTCACGGTGATGCCATGAGCCTCGACGCCGATACGCTGTATGCGCTGCTGCCGACCATCCACCGGGCGCGCGACCTCGACGCCGCCGCCCGGCTGGGGCTGGCCACCGGGCCGCTGCGCCAGCTCGTCGGCCTGATCGCGGAGCAATTGGCGCTGGTCGAGGCCGATATCGAGCAGCTCTACGACGACCAGTTCATCGAGACCTGCGCGCCCTGGGTGGTGCCGTATCTCGGCGACCTCGTCGGCTACGTCCCGATCCGCACGCTCGGCGCCTCGGTGATCCCGCGGGCCGACGTGGCCAATACGATCCGCTGGCGCCGGGCGAAGGGGGCGCTGCGCTCGATCGAGGGCGTCGCGCGCGACGTCTCGGGGCGCGATGCGGTCGGGGTGGAGTATTTTCGCCGTCTCGCCGTGGCGCAGAACCTCAACCACATCCGCCCCGGCGTCGGCACCGCGTCGTTGCGCGACGCCACCGCGTTCGCCGACCCGGGCGGCCCGTTCGACACCGTCGCCCGCAACGTCACGCTGCGGCCGATCGGCGCCGGCGGGCGCTGGGGCATCCCGAACATCGTGTGCTTCCTGTGGCCGTGGCGGGCCTGGCCGCGCACCAACGCCGACCCGGCCCCGGTCGACGCGCAGCGCTTCCTGTTTCATCCGTTCGGCATCGACACCGGGCTACTCAACCAGCCGGCGCCCGAGCCGAACCCGCCCAGCGCACCCGGCGACCTGCCGACGCGGCTGCGGCTGCGCGACGACCCCGCCGCCATCGCGGCCAGCGTCAGCGTGAGCGTCGGCGGCGTGGTGCAGCCCTTCAGCGTCTGCAACCTGGCCGATACCGGCCCCGATCCCGCCACCTCGCCCTGGGCGCACATGCCGGCCACCGGCCTCGCGGTGGATCCCGAGCGGGGCCGGATCGCCTTCGCGGCGGCGCCGGCCGGTGCGGTGAAGGTCGCGTTCTGGCAGCCATCGGTCGGCGTGCTCGGCGGCGGCGCCTATCCGCGCGCGGCGGGGTTCGACGCCGCCCTGAAGCCGCTGCTCGAGGTCGGCGACGCCGCCCCGTTCGCCACGCTGGCCGCGGCCCTGGCGGCGCCGAGCTTTGCCGGCAAGGGCACGGTCGAGGTCGCGGCCAACGCCCGCCTGCCGGCCGCATCGCTGCCCACGACCATCACCGCCGCTGCCGGCGGCAAGCTCGAGATCCGGGCCGCGGACGGCGACTTCCCGGTCATGCTGCTCGGCGCACCGCTCGTGCTGGACGGCGGGACGGGGGCGGAGCTCGTCCTCGACGGTTTCGCGATCGGCGGGGCGGGGCTGCAGATCCCCGCCACCAGCGGCCTCGCCCGGGTCACGCTGCGCCACTGCACGCTGATCCCCGGCTTCACGCTCACGCGCGCCGGTGCGCCGGCCACTGCGGGGGCCGTCAGCGTCACCAACGCATCGGCGGACACCGTCCTGGTGCTGGAGAATTGTATCACTGGCCCGGTCGTCGCCGCGGCCGGCGCGCAACTGCGGATCAGCGACTGCATCATCGATACGGGCGATGCGGCGCAGCCGGCGATCGGCGGTGCGGGCGGCACGCGCGCCGGGTCGCTGTGGATCTACAACAGCACCGTGCGCGGCAGCGTGACGGTGTCGCTGCTGGCGCTGGGGTCCAACACGATCTTCCTCGGGGCGGTCGCGGCCGAGCAGCGCCAGTCCGGCATGGCGCGGTTCAGCGCCATCGCCGCCACCTATACCGGCCCGCGGCAATATAGCTGCGCCGGCCCTGCCACCGCGCCGCAATTCGTCTCCTGGCGCGTCGGTCACCCCGGCTACGCCCGCCTCTCGCCCGCCACATCGGCCGCCCTCCTGCGGGGGGCCGACGATGGCGGGCAGATCGGCGCCTACCACGGCGCGCTGGACGCCTCCATCGAAGACGGCGTCGCCGTTCGCCTGACCGAAAACACGCGCTTCGGCCTCTCCAGCGGAGTTCTCTATGCGCAACGCGCCTAACCGGAAGATACGGAAATGAAGGGCGACTTCACCCGGCTCGGCTTCGATCCGCTGAACGCGTTCACCCGCGTCCTGATGCAACAAGGGCGCGTGCAGCTCGATTCCGACTGGAACGAGTGGCAGGAACTCACGCTGTACCAACAGCGGGCGGCCCTGCTCGACCTGATCGCGACGAGCGGCGTTCCCGCGGGCCTCGCCGGCTTCCAGGTCGGCCTGGCGGCAGGGATGAACGACCTCACGCTCTCGCCCGGTCGCATCTACGTCGATGGCGTGCTGTGCGAGAACCCCTACGCAGGCGTCACGCTGTCGCACCAGCCGTCGCTCTCGCTCGGCGCGCCGGGCCTCACCTGGCCCACCGCCAGCGGCCGTTACCTCGCCTATCTCGACGTCTGGGAACGGACGATCTCCGCGCTCGAGGTGCCGGCGATCCGCGAGACCGCGCTCGGCGGCCCGGATACGACCGCGCGCACCCGGCTGATCTGGCAGCTCCGCCTCGAAGCCGTCGATGCCGGCCAAGCGACCGAGGATTTCCCCGCCGGTTGGCTGCCACACGCGCTGGCGGCGGCGCCGGGCCAGATGCAGCCCTCGACGATGGCCGCGCCCCCGGCCGGGCCCTGCGTGCTCCCGCCCGGCGCCGCCTACACGGCGCTGTCGAACCAGCTGTATCGCGTCGAGGTGCACTCGACCGGGACGCTCAACGCCGACGGCACCGGCAGCCCGGTGCCCAGCTTCAAATGGTCGCGCGACAACGGCAGCGTCGCCACCACCGTGCTGCACGTCACCGGCCAGACCCTCACCCTGACCGATCTCGGTCCGGACGACGCGCCGAACGCGCAGGCCCAAGCCCTCACCTTCCAGCCCGGCCAGGTGTGCGAGATCGCCGACGAGCACATGATCCTCGGGGGCCAGGGCGGCGTCCTGCTGCGCATCGCGAGCGTCGACCGGCCCAACCTCGCCATCACGATCGACGCGGCGACGCCGGTCCCTGCCGTGGACCTGTCCACGCCCGTGGTGTTGCGGCGGTGGGATCAGGCGGGCAGCGCGGGCGTGTTGGCGCAGGCCGTCCCCATTGCCGCCGGGCCGATCGTGCTCGAGGCCGGCATCCAGGTCAGCTTCCAGCCCGGCCTCTATCGCGCCGGCGACTACTGGACCTTCGCCGCCCGTACCGCGATCAACGCCGAGACCGGCACCATCGTGTGGCCGTCTGGCCAGCCGCAACCGCCGCAGGGCATCGTCCACAATTACGCGCCGTTGGCCCTGGTCGACTACGTCGCACCCGCGGTGGCGGGGACGCCGCCGAACGGCATCTTCGTCCTCATCGAGGATTGCCGCGCCGGGTTCGCGCCTGGGGTCGGCCGGTTCTCGCCCATGCTCGCCCGCTACGCCGAGGGCACCCGCCTGCGCTCGCTGGTCCCTGGGCAGTCCATCTCGCTCGACAAGCTCGCGGCCGGGCTGATGCTGGCGACCCCTACCCCGTTGGACGCCGGCTCCGTCTCGCCTACCAGCATCCAGCTGATCGCCGAACTCCCGGTCACGATGAGCCAGGTGCTGCCGCAGAGCACCGACCAGAGCGTCGTCGGCAGCCAGCTCGTGGCGCTGCGGACAAGCTGCTCGTTGGCCAACCTCAACCGCATCGTCGTGACACCCAGCCAATCCGCCCAGAACCTGCTCGGGGCGGCCCTCGCGCGGAGGCTGAACCTGGCTACGCAGCAGGATTTCTCGCAGCTTTTCACCACAGTGGATGTCGGCCCGCCCGCATCGCAAAACGCGATATGGCAGGTGAGCGCGGACGGCAGCCTACAGCAGACCAGCACCAACCGCGTGGCGGTGACGAACCAAGGAGTGGCGCTGACCCCGAGCCTGGCGCTCGCGGCGGCTGCGCCCGCCACCGCGCCGGATGCCATCGTCCTCTCCGTCGGCCAGCCCGCGACGGGATATGCCGATGTGGGGCTGGTATTCAATTGGACCAGCAACGCCGATTTCTGGGTGTTCTACGCGAGCATCTTCTCACACGCGATCAGCTTTAGCGGCGGCTTCGACGCGTTCGGCCTGTTCCTCGTCCACTACGTCAATGGCCAGGCGGTCAGCACCTCGTCGACCGGCGTGCAGCAGTTGCCCACTGGGACCCAGAGCTGGACGGCGGATCTCGACGTCGGCCTCAGCACTGGCGGTCCCTCGTTCTCCGGCACCTTCCACTGGCCGAACGGCGGCAAAACGAGCCTGTCGATCATGCCGCCGCCGCCAACGCCAGCCGCCAGACCGGTCGCGTCCGTCACGACACCCGTCGCCTCACTCGGCCCGACACTCGTGACGGCGAAGGTCCCGGCGAACAGCTTCTCGCTGCAGACCTCAGCCCGTTTCGAGAGTACCTCGGCCACCAGCCGGCTGGTCACCAGCGCGTTGCTGCCGCAGGCTGTCAACACCGGGCTGTTCGCTTCTGCAGGCATCGCACCGGTGGTCTCGACGGCTGCCCCCGTTACACCGCCGCCTTTTCCTACCGCGCTTCTCGCCGGGGCGCGGATCGGTGTCATGGCGCGCGGTACCCATCCCGCGGGCTATGCCGCCCTGCAATGGT
The DNA here is from genome assembly GCA_964657565.1 of uncultured Acetobacteraceae bacterium. Classification (GTDB taxonomy): domain Bacteria; phylum Pseudomonadota; class Alphaproteobacteria; order Acetobacterales; family Acetobacteraceae; genus JAVVHH01. Next base: position 6,150 of record CAZZVQ010000085.1, on the reverse strand, counting down.
TCGACGCTGCCACCAACACGCCAACCAACATCCTGCCGATCGGCGGCACCGCGCCGGTCCTGATTCGGCTCGTCGCCAAGCGCACCCTGCTGCGCAGCTTCGCCGAGTCGCAGGCCGGACCCGGCGCCACCGTGCCCACCACGCCGCAACCCGACTTCGAGACGAGCTTCTTCGTCACCCCGGCGCCGCCCGGCTACTACGGCTACGGCAACACTGCCGCCGGCATCGGCGCGGATCTGCTCTGAGCCCCCGATGAACGCCGTCTGGTCCCTCTGGTCGCGGCCGATGGAGGGCGACTTTCGCGGCGGCTGGTGCAGCCTGCGTGCGCACCTGCTCTCCTGGGTGCTGTCGGTCGAGACCGGCCGCCGCCATTTCGGCGCCGCCCGTCTGGTGACCGACGCGCGCGGCGCCGAATTGCTGATCGACCGCCTCGGCCTGGCCTTCGACGACGTCTCGATCTCGCTCGACGCGCTCGACGGCACCGATCCGGAACTGTGGGCGATGGGCAAGCTGCACGCCTACCGCGAGCAGCGTGCCCCCTTCCTGCACATCGACAGCGACGTCTATCTCTGGAAGCCGCCGCCGGCCGCGGCCTATGGCGCCGACGTCTTCACCACCTATGCCGAGCACCGGCGGCACGGCGACGCGTATTACCGTCCCGCCGGGCTGAAGGCCGACATCCGCCGGGTCGGCGGCTGGATCCCCGACGAGCTCGACGCCTACACGACGGTCGGCGGCACGATGACGGCGGAGAACTGCGCCGTGGTCGGCGGCCGGCGCACCGATTTCATCGCCGCCTATGCCGATGCGTCGATCAGCATGCTGGAGCATGGGGCCAACGCGCACGCCTGGGCGCTGCGCCGCCCGATGATGCCGGACATGCTGATCTTCGAGCAGCACATGCTCGCCGCCTTCCTGCAATTCCACGTCGGCCGGCCCGGCTCGCCGTTCTGCGACGTGCACGTGGCGCGCTATTTTCCCGACGAATACCTGGCCTTCCACACCAGCAACGACGCCGGCTTCACCCATCTCATCTCGCGCGCCAAGGACGATCCGGCGCTGATCGCCCGCCTGGACCGCCGCGTCCACCGCGAGCATCCCGCCCTCTACGAGCGCGTCGCCGCCATCGCCGGCCCGCACTGAGCCGCCATGCGCGGTTCCCGGCCCGCCCCCGTTCAACACCCGGCCGCGCCGGCGCGTGAGCCGGGACGATTGCCGCGAGTTGCCCGCCCAACCACCGGCCCGCCCGCCCCAACCTGGTCCTACGCCGCGATCCCACTGACGGCGCCGGGAGAAGCCGCGCCGTTGCCGCCGCCGCTGCGGCGAAGGCTGGAAACCCGCATCGGCGCACCGCTCGGCGACGTCGCGCTGCATCGCGGCCCGGAGGCCGACCGCGCCGCCGCCGCCGTGGGCGCCCGGGCTTTCACTCATGGCCGCCACATCACGCTGGGCGCCGGCCTCGACCCGGCGGCGCCGACGACCTACCCGCTGCTCGCCCACGAAGCGGCGCATGCCGCGCAACAGGCGAACGCCCGCGCCGGCGCGATCAGTTTGCGAACGCGGTCCGGCGACCCGGCCGAGCGCGAGGCCGATACTGCGGCGCTGGGCCGCGCGCGGCCAACCGCGCACCCCCTCGCAATCGCCGCTGCTCCGCCCGACTTCGCCGCCCCCGGCTTCAAGACGCTGTGGACGGCGTATGAACAGGCCCGCGGTGCCGCCGACACCGCCAAGGCGCTCGACATCGCGCGCCAGCTGGCCGAGATCGGCAACGCCGATTTCGCCGATCTGCTCCACCACGGGATCGAACTCGCCGGCTTCCTGCAGGTGAACGCCGAGCCGGCCCTCGCCGCCCGGGTGCTCGAGCGGGTGCGGGACGCGTACCAGATCAGCTTCGTCACGACCGGTCACAACCTGCCGGCGCTGAATTTTGCCATGGCCGGCAGCGATCCCGACACGCTCATCCGCCTCGGCGAGGCCGCCGCGCGCGCCGGGCGCGACGACGAGGCGCTGCTCGACCTTGGCGCCGCGCACGAGATTCTGTCCTACTACGCGCTCGATCTGACTGCTGCCCGGACCACGGCGATGCAGGGGGATGCGGATGCCGACGCGGCGATCGCGGGAGCGGCCGGCAGCGACAAGGCCCGCCTGCAAGCGCTGCACGACGCCGCCGAACTGCCGCGCCTGTTCTCGCGGGGCAAGCAGTATTCCGACCTGGGGGCCGTCTACGACGCGATGCGACGCATCTATGGTGTCTATGCCGGGCTCGAACGCGAGGCGCTGGCGGCCAAGGACAGCGCGAAGGCCGCCGACGCCCGTGCCAAGTCCGATGCGCTGCACCGTGTGCTGCGGGAGACATACAGCTGGGGCAGCGCGCAGCCGCCGGGCTCGATCGGACAGACGCTCAACGAGCCCGTCGAGACCGGCGAGGTCAGCTATGTCGACACCGAGCGCGGCCCCGGTCTGCGCCTGCACGGGGCCAATAGCGCCGAGACCGACCTGACCCAGTTGCCGGGCCTGCCCTCGCCGAAGGAGGTCGGCAACAATATCCAGGTGCAGAACCTCGGCAATCTGCAGCAGGCGCTGGTGCAGCAGAGCGACTTCCAGGCCGAGCTGGCGCGCGAGCCGGCGATCCGCGCCGCGTTCCCGGCCTGGCCGATCGACCTCAACGACCCGGTGCAGCGGCAGAAGGCATGGCGCGTGATGTACGGCGTGTTTGCCAAGACGGGCGGCAACGCGCTCGGGTCGCTGATGGCGCTGATCGGCCGCTATCAGAAGGCCTACACGATCCACACCACCTACAACGTGCGCGACTGGGGCGTGAGCTATCTGGACACGACGATGCCGACCGACCTGGCCGGCCGGGTCGAGAAGGATTGCGGCGTGTATGCCCTGACCGTCGCCTGGGATGTGTTCCAGACCGCCAAGTACGCTTCGCCGGCGCTGGACCTGAACTTCGAGCTGTTCTCGATGCTCGAGCACGTGGCTCTGATCGTCACCGACACAGCAGCGGGCAGCTTCTACGTCGTCAACAATGACGAGATCTCGGGGCCGTTCACCGGAGACAAGCTGGCCAAGGTGGCGCAGCTCTACCAGGGAGTGCGCGGCCTCGATTATACCGTCGGCCCGGCGGTTCCGGTCACCATCGGCGGCACCAAACAGTCGGACCGCGCGTTCCATGACCGCGCCTGGGACCGGTATAAGAACTCCGCGGATTGGGGTCTCTCGAAGCCGGAGCTCCCACCGGAGACCAGAGCGCTCGCCACGACCGATCCCGCCGCCTACGACCGCGCGTTCGCTGCTGCCTGGCAGGATCGGTACAAGAGCTTCTATGCGCGCCAGGAAGCGCTCGATCGCGGCCTGCGCGAACTCGATCCGCAGATCGACGCGCTCGCCAGCGTGGCCGGCGATCCCGCAGCGCTCGCGCGGGCCATAGCGCCGGTTGCTGCCAAGGCGGGCGCGCTTGCGGATATGTTCACCGCGCTCGGCCCCAAGGAGGGCATCGGCATCGGCTCGACCGCCACGATGAAACTGATCGAAGCCGGAGTCGACGCCTCCCAAGCCTACATTTTCACACGCGCGGCAGGCCACACCGTCCACCCGCTGGCCCGCGTCGGACAAGCCGTGCTGCACCTGCAAGCCCTCGGCGCGACGCCGTCGCCGGCCGCCCTGGCGATCTTGCAGTTCTGCGATACGATCCCGGATTTCCACCGCGCGCTCGCGACCTATCGCGCCGCGGGGGCCACCGGTCCGTTCTGAGCTTCCTTCGATCGCCGCTCTGGCCGATAGTGGTGGAGGGGGCCCGACAATGGATGGCACGGCAACAACTGCGTCCGCGCCGGCATTAACGCAGCCCCGGTACCCTGAGATCGACGGGTTGCGCGGCTGGGCCTGCGTTTCGGTGATGCTGTCGCATCTTTTCTTCGGCGTATTCATCAAGGCGGACCCGCCGTTCATCGCGCCGGAGTGGCGGCCGCTGATGGAGCCGTTCCTGGGCGGCACGCTGGCGGTGGCGGTGTTCTTCATTCTCTCGGGCGACGTCCTCTCCGCGTCGTACTGGATGCACCCCTCGCGCACCGTGCTGGTCCGGCACGCCGTCAAGCGCTATGTGCGGCTGACGATCCCGATCCTGGCCGCCTCGAGCGTGGTGTTCCTGCTCATCAAGGCCGGCCTCACCTTCCAGCACCAGGCCGGTACCGTGCTGCATGTGGAGGAGTGGCTGGGGAACGTGCTGCAGGGCGGTTACGGCGTTCTCGACGTGGTCTGGTTCTCCTGCGTCACCGTCTATTTCGACACCCAGGCGCAGCGCGCCTTCATCCCGTTCCTGTGGGTGATCCGGTACGAGATGGTCGGCTCGCTGCTCGTGCTGGTGTATCTGTTCGCCGATGGGCAGATCCGGCGGCGCTACGCCGCGATCGTGTTCATGCTGCTGATCTGCCTTGGCGCGGACTCGATGCTGGCGTGCTTTCCGCTGGGCATGCTGTGCGCCATCGCCCGCGCCAAGGGCGGCTTCGCCCGGCTGCGGCGCTGGCCCGGGACGGAGCCGATCGCGCTGCTCGGCTTCACACTGGCGCTGGTGATCGGCACTTGGTGCAACCGGACCTGGCAGGGGTTCCTGGCGCCATCGATCATCGCCGGCGGCGTGGCGGTCGTATGCGTCTATGCCAGCGACCGGCTCACCCGGGCGTTCTCGGCGCCGGTGTCGCTCTGGCTGGGCCGGATCTCATTCCCGATCTTCCTGCTGCATTTCCCGGTGATCGTCTCGTTCACCTCAGGGATGGCGCTGCTGGCGCACGCGCATGGCGTGCTGTCGCCGGCGATGATCTGGCTGATCGTGGCGGCGTCGGCCGGGGTGTGCCTGGCACTATCGCGGCTGTTCCGGCCGGTCGAAGCCTGGGCGGCCCGGGCCGGAACGCTTGCCTGCACGGTGATGTTGCGCGACCGCTAGGCCGCTTTCAGCAACTTCCGCCGCACGACCGCCTCGGCGATCTGCACCGCGTTCAGCGCCGCCCCCTTGCGCAGATTGTCCGCCACGCACCAGAACTGCAGCCCGTTCGGCACCGTCGGGTCGAGCCGGATGCGGCTGACATAGGTCGCGTCCTCGCCCACGCAGTCGATCGGCGTCGTGTAGCCGCCATCTTCGCGCTGGTCCTGCACCACCACACCCGGCGCCTCCCGCAACGCCGCCCGCGCGTCGGCCACCGTCACCGGGCGCTCGAACTCGACGGTGATCGCCTCCGCGTGGCCGATGAACACCGGCACCCGCACGCAGGTCGCGGCGACCTTGATCGCCGGGTCCAGGATCTTCTGCGTCTCGACCACCATCTTCCACTCTTCCTTGGTCGAGCCGTCGTCCATGAAGCTGTCGATATGCGGGATGACGTTGTACGCGATCTGCTTTGGGAATTCCTGCGGTGTCATCGGGTCGTTGACATGCATGGCCCGCGATTGCGACCACAGCTCGTCCATCCCCTCCTTGCCCGCGCCCGAGACCGACTGATACGTCGCCACCACGACGCGCTTGACCCGGAACCGGTCATGCAGCGGCTTGAGCGCCACAACCATCTGGATGGTCGAGCAATTGGGGTTGGCGACGATCCCGCGCTTGATCGCGTTCAGCGCCTCCGGATTGACCTCCGGCACGACCAGCGGCACGTCGGGGTCCATCCGGAACTGGCTGGTATTGTCGATCACCAGGCACCCGGCCTTGACGGCGCGGGGCGCGTGCACCGCCGAGATCGCCGCCCCCGGGCTGAACAGCCCGATATCGAACCCGGTGAAATCGAACTTCTCCAGGCTCTGCACCTTGAGGATCTGCTTCTCCCCGAAGCTGACCTGCTGCCCCACCGACCGCGCCGACGCCAGCGCCACGATCTCCTTGATCGGAAACCGCCGTTCACTCAATGTCTTGATGATCTCGCGCCCAACCGCCCCGGTCGCCCCGACTACCGCCACTCGATACATACCGGCCTCACCATCCCACTCATCACCTATTTAAGGACCCTCTCCCGCCGGCGCTACGGGATGCACGCATCATGAGGCCGGCCTCAAACCCGTCCTTGCCGGGCTTGACCCGGCAACCCAGGGCGGCAGGCACTTCGCGTTGAAACAACGGGCTAGCTGCACCGTGGGCCCCCGGGTCAAGCCCGGGGG
>CAZZVQ010000084.1:753-23003 GCA_964657565.1 uncultured Acetobacteraceae bacterium | reverse complement strand
TGCTGCTGCTGCAGCACTGGACGGCCGACGCGCTGGCGGAGCTGATCAATCGCTACGAGGGCGCGCTGCCGCCGGGCGCGTGGCCGAACTGGGTGTTGGGCAACCATGACCGCAGCCGGGTCGCGACGCGGGTCGGCGCCGCGCAGGCGCGGATCGCGGCGATGCTGTTGCTGACGCTGCGCGGCACGCCGACGATCTACATGGGCGAGGAACTCGGCATGGTGGACACGCCGATCCCGCCCGACCGCATCCGCGACCCGGCCGAGCTGCGCGAACCCGGCCAGGGCCTCGGCCGCGATCCCGAGCGCACGCCCTATCCGTGGGACACTTCGCCGAATCGCGGGTTCACCACCGGCACGCCCTGGCTCCCGATCGGGAGCGACACGGCCTGGAGCGAGCAGGCGCGCGACCCGGCCTCCATGCTGTCGTTCTACCGCCGGCTGATCCACCTCCGCCGCGCCAACGATGCGCTCGCGCTCGGCGCGCTCGACCCGGCCACCGCCGAAGGTCCCGTGCTGCGCTATGGCCGCCATCTCGACGGGATCCGGTTCGATGTGGCGCTCAACACCGGCGCCGTGGCGGCCGAGATCGCCACCGCGGGCGGGACCGTTCTGGCCGATACGCACGCGGTCGACGCCTACACGATCGAACCCGGGACGCTGTGGCTCAAACCGGATCAGGGCATCCTGATTCGGCCCCCATCATCAAGGACAAGCGCATGACATCGGCGATTTCGGCGGGCCGCCCCAGCTCGAGCACGACGACGGCGGCGGCCAAGCAGGCGCCGCCCTGCACCCTGGTCATCTTCGGCGCCGGCGGTGACCTGACCAAGCGGCTGCTGATGCCGTCGCTCTACGACCTCGCCAGCGCCCAGCGGCTCGATGACGGCTTCAAGGTCCACGGCGTCGATCTGGCGCAGCAGGACACCGATTCCTGGCGCAAATCGCTGACCGACACGATGCAGTCCTTCACCACCGACAAGACGGCCGAGTTCTACGTGCCCAAGCTGGGCGACACCGCCTGGACGTGGGTGACGGACCGGCTGAGCTACCAGGTCGGCGACTTCAGCCAGGACGAGACGTTCGCCGCCATCAAGCAGGCGATCGGCGACGGGAGCGCCATCTTCTACTGCGCCGTCGCGGCCCGGTTCTTCGGCACCGTGATCGATGGGCTGGGCAAGGCCGGGTTGCTCAAGCAGGGTGAGGGCGTGTTCCGCCGGGTCGTGATCGAGAAGCCGTTCGGCTCGGATCTGCCGTCGGCGCAGGCGCTGAACGCGCGCATCCTGCAGCATGCCGAGGAGGAACAGTTCTTCCGGATCGACCATTTCCTCGGCAAGGACACGGTGCAGAGCATCATGGCGGTGCGCTTCGGCAACGCCATGTTCGAGCCGACCTGGCGGCGGGAATACATCGACCACGTCGAGATCACCGCCGCCGAGACGGTCGGTGTCGAGGGCCGCGGCAAGTTCTACGAGCCGACCGGGGCGCTGCGCGACATGGTGCCGAACCATATGTTCACGCTGCTCGCGATGGTCGCGATGGAGCCACCGACGGCGTATGACGCCGAAGCCGTGCGGTCGGAGAAGGCGAAGCTGATGCAGGCGATCCGGCCGTTGACGCCGGGCGACGCGGTGCGCGGGCAGTATGGCGCCGGGAGCGAGTTCGGCAAGCCGGTGCCGGGCTATCGCGAGGAGCCCAACGTGGTGCCGGGCAGCCGCACCGAGACATACGTGGCGCTGCGGCTCGGGATCGAGAACTGGCGTTGGGCGGGGGTGCCGTTCTACATCCGCACCGGCAAGCGACTGTCGGGGCGCAAGACGGAGATCTCGGTCCATTACAAGCCGCCGCCGTATCGCGTGTTCGGCGACGCGCCGACGACGCCCAACGTGCTGCGCCTGCTGATCGATCCAGAGGAGGGCATCGACGTGCAGTTCGCCGCCAAGCAGCCGGGGCCGGAGATGGCGCTGGGACGGGTGGTGTCATCGATGCGCTACGAGGACTATTTCGACGAGAAGCCGAACGTCGGCTACGAGACGCTGCTGTACGACTGCATGCGGGGCGACACGACGCTGTTCCAGCGCGCCGACGCCGTCGAGGCGAGTTGGGCGGCGCTGCAGCAGGTGCTCGAGTCCTGGGCGAAGGGCGATGGCGAGGTGGAGACGTACAGCGCCGGGTCGAGTGGGCCGGCCGGCGCGGATGCGCTGCTCGCGGCCGACGGGCGGACCTGGTCAAGGCTGGTGGAATGAACCCGGCCCTCGTACAGACGCTGGCCGTCGCCGTCGGCGGCGCGTTGGGGAGCGTTGCCCGGTTCTGGGTCGGGGTGTGGCTGGCGCCGTTCAGCGCGTCGTTGCCGGTGGGGACCATCGTGATCAACGTGGTGGGCTCGTTCGCCATCAGCTTCTTCGGCACGCTAACGCTGGCGCAGGGAAAGTTCGGCGTGCCGGAGCTCGCGCGAGTATTCTTCATGGTCGGGGTGTGCGGCGGGTTCACCACGTTCTCGTCGTTCAGCCTGCAGACGCTCGATCTGCTGCGGGCGGGGGCGCTGGGGCGGGCGCTGGCCAATATCGGGCTGTCGGTCGCGCTGTGTCTGGCGTCGGTCGCGGCCGGCCACCTGCTGGCGGCGCAGCTGAACGGCGGCGCCATCCAAATCGCGCAGAGCCGTGGCGAGGAGGAAGCTTAGCCCCGGTTCGGGGCGGTGTCGAAGATCTGCTCCAGCGCCGCGCCGGTCTCGGTGCCGCGCGGGATAGTCAGCAGCCGGCCCGGTTTCGTCGCGTTGAGGGTGACCACGGCCTTCTTCGGGCAGATGCCCATACATTTCGTCTCGGCGATGCGAACGCCACGGCGGTAGCCCTGCTCCCGCAACTCCTGCTTGAGCGCCGCCCGGAGCGTCGCCTCGCCGTCAGGGCCGAAACCGCCGTCCAATTTCCGAGAACATTTCCCGCAGACCAGGATGACGGTATGCCAGGGGGTCGGACGGGAGCGGATCGGGTGGGCCATTCAGAGCAGATAGGCCCGCGGCCGCGGGTTGGAAACGTCGGCCCCTCGAACCGCGCCAGGTGAAGGGGTGCAGCATCTGCCCGACGAAGCTGGGCGGTAGTCGCTCGTCGATCCCGTAGGCGACGGGGCGGTCCCGCCGGGGCAGGTGCATCGTGCCGAACAGCCAATCCATCCAGGGCAAGGTCGACGCGTAATTCTTGTTGATCACCGCGGGACCATCGTTGGTGTGGTGCCAGTGGTGGAAGGCCGGGGTCGCAATGAGCCATTCCAACGGTCCGAACCGCCAGCGCACATTGGCGTGGACGAAAAACCCCCAGAGGGTGCCGATGAACACGATCAGCAGCGGCACCAGCGTCGCGCTGCCGGGTATCGGCGCGCCGAGGCCGAGCACATACAGCGGGATCAGGCCGCAGAGGCGGGTGAACACCATGTCGACCGGGTGCGCGCGCGTGTTGACCAACCAGTCCATGTGTTCCGCGCTGTGGTGCACGGCATGGAAACGCCAGAGCAACGGGATCTCATGGCTCCACCGATGGCCCCAGTAGAACCCGACCTCGCCGACGACGAAGGAGGCGATGATGCGCAGCCAGAGCGGCCACATCGCGACAGCCCCGGTCACCTCGGCCGGGACCAGGCGATGCGCCACCCATGCCAGGATGGCGAGCGGCGCACTCAGCAGGAAGGATGGCACCAGGCTGCTGACGAAGTAGAAGGCGAGGTCAGCCGCGATACCCTTGCGGAACACCCGCTCCTCCCGCAGCGCGAACAATCGCTCGAGCGGGATGAACAGCACGGCGAGAATGGCCAGCCAAACACAGAGCCGAAGCACCGGCATGCCGACCTGCACCAATTGAGACAGAGCGTGGTCCACGCCTGAGTCATACGCCCACTTGGTGGACGAGAGGTTAACGAGGCTCCTCAATAGCCGCGATGGCGCTCCACCAGGCCGACCAGCGTCTCACCTCGCCGGTGCGCCCGGATGTTGGCGATCACCGCCTCCGCGCTGGTCTCCGGCTGGCTGGTGCTGGCGATGTGCGGCGTCAGCCAGATGCGCGGATGCGCCCAGAGCGGGCTATCGGGCGAGAGCGGTTCGGGGTCGAACACGTCGAGCACGGCGGCGGAGAGATGGCCGTCGAGGGCGGCGATCAGGTCGGCGCCGACCAGGTGACCGCCGCGGCCGACATTGACGACCGCCGCGCCGGTGGGAAGTTTCGCGAACAGGTCCGCGTTCAGGATGCCCTCCGTCTCGAGCGTGAGCGGGAGCAGGCAAACCAGCACGTCACACCCGCCAAGGAAGTCCGGCAGCGCGTCGGTGCCGGCGAAGCACTCGACGCCGGCGACCTCGCGCTTGCTGCGGCCCCAACCGCGCAGCGGGAAGCCGAATGGGGCCAGGGCGGACAGCACGGCGCAGCCGAGCACGCCGAGACCCATGACGCCCACGCGGCTGGCGCCGGGGCGGCGGCTGCGGCCGGGCGTCCAGACGCGACGGCGCTGGTGGTCGAGATAGGCCGGAATGCCGCGATGCAGCGCCAGCACGGCCATGGTGACGTATTCGACCATGCCGGCCGTCAGGCCCGGCTCGAGCATGCGGACCAGCGGGACGTGGTCGGGGATGCGCGCGACCTCGAGCTGGTCCACGCCGGCGGCGACCGAGAACAGCACCTCCAAATTCGTGAACTCGTGGATGTCGGGGGGCAGCGTCCAGGCGCCGATGTAGCGGATGGCAGCCTTGTCGCCGGTGTCGGGCCAGATGCGGAACGGCAGGTCCGGCAGGTGCTCGGCGAACATGCGCTGCCAAACGGCGCCGCGGGCAGGCTCGGATTTGTAAAGAAAGGTCATCTGCGGCGGACTCTGCGGATGGCCGGGCCGGTGGCGGCGTGGTCGCTGGAACAACCACCCTCACCCCGGCCCTCTCCCGCTGGCGGGGGAGGGAGCAGAAAGGCTACTCGCTCGTGGTTTCAGCAGCGGGAGCGGTGCCCGGCGCCGGTGCGGGACTGGCCGCACCGGCCGGGTGCGGGCGGTTCATCATCGCGCCGGTCATCGGGATGAAGAACACGCCGACGTCCTTGCGGGAATGGACCTTGCCCTCGGCGTCCTTGGTGTAGACGTAGAGGATCTGGCCGCGCTTGAACGGCTGGCCGATCGGGATCAGCATGCGGCCACCGGGCTTGAGCTGCTTGAACAGGTCCGGCGGCGCATACTGGGCCGCGCAGGTCACGATGATGACGTCGAAGCCGTCCTTGACCTCGGGCCAGCCGAAATAGCCGTCGCCGACACGGGTCTCGACATTGGTGTAGCCGAGCGGCGCGAAGATCTTGCCGACGGCGCGGCCGAGCGGCTCGATGATCTCGATCGAGTAGGACTTCTTGACGATGCGGGAGAGCAGGCTGCTCTGGAAGCCGCTGCCGGTGCCAACCTCGAGCGTGACGTCGCCGGGCTTGGGCTGGCAGACCTGGGTCATATAGGCCTGGCCGAGATAGTCGGACAACGCGGAGCCGTAGCCGAGCGCCCAGGGCTTCGGGTCGTCCTCGTAGGCGACGCCCCCCTGCGAGCGGTGATCGGGGTAGAAATAGTGGTAATATTCGCGCGGAACCTCGCCGAACGCCTTCATGATGGCCGGGTCGGCGCTGCCGAGGCGCTCCTTGAGGTAGGTCTCGATGTGCTTCAGCGCAGCCGGGCGGCGCGCCTGGATGGCGGCGAACTGCGCGTCGGTGATGTCGATCGGGCGGCCGGACTCACGCATCGCGCGCTCGTAGGCCTCGCGGGTCCAGCCCGACGCGGCCGAGACCGGCGCGGCATCGGCCCGGGAGAGCCGGCCGATGAACGGCAGCGCTAAGGAGGCGGCAAGGACGGTTCTGCGCGCCGGCGGGAGGATGTTTGCCACTGCAACGACTTTCGGTAGGAGGGAAACGTGATCAAGGCGAGCACATAGAGCATAATCGCCGCCGTTAGCACCCGGTCGAACCCGTCATGCACGGCGAGCAGGTTGGCCAGCGGGGTGGCGACGACCGAGAACGCGCCGTTGAGCGCCCAGGCCCAGGGCAGCATCGCCCCCGACCCGGCCCGGGCCAGTCCGAGCGGAAACGGCAGCCCCAACACGATCGACACCGGCGCCGTCAGGACAAGCAAGATCAGCGCCCGCACCGCCCAGGGCAGCCCGATCGTGTGAAGCAGCAAGGGCTCCAGCCCGACCAGCGCCAGCACGCACCAGCCGACGATGACCGCCGAGGCGGTGACGATGCCGCCCGGGATGCGCCCGGCCAGCAGGCTGCCGAAGCCGGAGAACACCAGCATGCCGGTCAGCACGAGGGCGAAGGCGCTGGTGCGGTCGTTGAGGTAGAAGCTGGCCTTCTCGATCAGGAAGATCTCGATGCAGAGGAAGCCCAGGCCGAGGCACGCAAAATAGACGATCGCGCGCCCGACTGGCACCTTGCCGTCGCTGCCCTGCGCCACCCGCGGCGCGAACAGCGGCACCGCCAGCACGAGCAGCGCCAGCACCGCCGACTGCGCCAGGACGGCGACGTTGACGAGTTGCCCCACCTCTTGCTGCGGCAGGATCTCGAGGCGGCTGAGGATCTGCGGTAGGCGGCCGAGGCGCAGGATCGCGTAGTAGAACGGCCGGTCGAGCGTGATCGGGCGCAGGTCGAAGGCTTGTTGCGACGGGCTGGTCTGGCCGCGCAGGACCAGCTCGGCCTCGTCGGCGACGGCGTCCTGGGCGGATCCGCTGCTCTCGACCTCGCCGTTCTCGAAGTCGAGCGGCGGTAGGTCGTTGTAGATATTGGCGCGCGCGGCAGCGACGTCGATGCCGGGGTAATAGGAGACGTCGAAGGAGCGTTCGTCGCAGAAGCTGCGGACCAGGGCGATCTGCTCGGCGGTCCACGGCGCCTTGGCGACCAGGATCCGGACGTTCCAGGCGGAACGGTAGACGACGACTTGCCGCGCCGGGTCGGCGACGCCGGCGGCCAGCAGGGCGTCGCGCACGGTGGCCAGCACGCGGACGGCATAGACCGGGAACTCGCGGATGGAGACCGGGATGGAGATGACGCCGCCGGGCTGCAGGGCGCGGAGGTAGCCCTCGATGGCCTCCTTGCTGAACGAGGTCGCGTTGGCTTCGCTGGCCTCGAGGAAATCGCCGGAGATGTCGACCAGGTCGTAGCGCCCATCGACGGCCAGCGGGCTGGCGGCGGAGAGGTGCACGCGCGGGTCGGTCGTCGCGTCGGCCGCCGGGCCGAGGCCGTGGGCGATGGCGTCGAGCAGCACCGGGTCGGGCTCGAGCGCGGTGATGTCCTTCGCCGCCAAGGCGAGCGCCTGGCCGATGGCGAAGCCACCCGACGCGCCGGCGAGCAGGACCTTGCCGTTCGGCGCCAGCCTGTAGGGGAGCGCGTCGAGCTCGGCGGGGGCATACGCGGCACCGGCGACGCCGGACTTGGGCAAAGCGGCGATGCGGCTGCCGTCGCGGTAGAGACCGAAGGATTGCGGCGGGCCGGGGACGCCGAGCATGCCGGCATTGTTCGACAGGTCGGTGTCGACGCGTTCGGTGAAGTCGTCGAGCAGCGCGTAGAGGCCGCGGGGCGAGCGGATCTCGGCCACCTGCTTGGCGTCCGGCGTGTGCATCGGCGCGTAGATCGCCTTGAAATCGTTGTAGTCGGCCTGCGGAAAGCCGAGCAGCAGCGCCTCGCCGGCGATCAGGGCGACGAGCGTGCCCGCGAGCGCGCGCCGGGGCGCCGCGAGGGCGATCGGCACCAGCAGGGCCGGCGTCAGCGCGAACGGATGCAGCAGGAACATCAGCACCAGCACCAACGCCGCCCCGGCCCCGGCGCCGGTCAGGTCATAGCCATAGACGGTGCCGACCCGGTCGCCGTTGAGGACGAAGCTGAGGCTGACATACAGGCCGGCGAGGAAGAAGAACGGCAGCAGCGCCAGATAATACAGGCCGATATTGACGAGCTGCGGCGCGTAGGTGGCGGCGTTCTGCAGCTGCAGCGGGTTGAACGGGTTGATCGTCGTGGCCCAAAAGCCCAGCGCCGCCGCCAGGATCATCACCGCCGGCAACCAGGCGAGCAGCGCCTCGCCCCGTCGCACCATCGCGTCGCGCCCGAGCGCCACCGCGACGCCGCTGAGCGCGAACCCGGCCATGACGATCGAGATGACCCAGTAGCCATACTCCGACCATTTGGCGACGGCGAAATACCGCGTCAGCGCGATCTCGAACCCGACCGCGGCGCCGGACACGAGGAATAGCGGCCACAACGAGCGCCGCATCACGAGCGCCAGACCCGGCGGCCGAGGAAGTCGGACAACAGCGCGTCGAACTTCGCCGCGTCGTCGACGAACAGCGCATGGCCGGCGTCCTCGAACACCACCGTCTCGGCAAAGACGTCCTTGGCCGCCAGGTTCGCGCCCTGGGCGGCGAAGCGGGGGCGGACCAGATAGAGGATCGGCTTGCGCACCGAGTAGATCGCCTCTTTCCAGAAGGTGCGCTGGACCGCGTAATTGCTCAGCGCGGCGGCGGCCTCGGGCGGCGTGCGCAGCGAGTCGGCGGTCAGGCGCTCGAGATAGGCCTCGCCCGGGCTGCGCGTGAACATGCCGCGGACGAAGCGGCGCATCTGCTCCTCGCGCCCCAGCCGCGGGCCGCGGGGCGCGGGCAGCCTCGACGCGGTGGGCGGCGGATCCTCGCCGACCGAATTGTCGACCAGCACCAGCCCGGCGACCAGCCGATCGCCATATTTGGACACGTAGGCCAAGCTGTCGAGCACGCCGAGCGACCAGCCGACCAGCACCACGGGCCGGTTGCCGTTGGCGGCGATCAGGTCGGCGATATCTTCGCCGCGGCGCTGATAAGTGTAGCCGGAAGCCGGGATCTCGCTCTCGCCCTGGCCGCGCGGGTCCAGCGCGATCACGTGATAGCGGGAGGAGAACTGGTCGATCTGCTGCTGGAAGATCCAGGCCGGCATCGTCCAGCCCGGGACGAAAACGACCGTGTTGCGCGCGGGATCGCCCGCCTCGATGATATGCAGATGAACGCCGTCGCTCGTGGTGAACATCAGGTCGCGGGCCATTGCGGCCATCGGCCACGCTAGGAGCGCAATCAACAGCGTGGCTTGGGCGAGTCGGAATAAAGCAAGCCGCATGCGAGGCTTATGGCCGGGTTGCCATGTTCGGTGTCAACCTTCCGTGGCTCAATCGGGCGAATTTCGCCTTTTTTTGGAGAATGGTGTTGGACGAAGGTGACGATCCCGGCCGCAAGCGGCAACTCATCGCGTCGGTGCTGGTCATCGCCGTTCTGCTCTTGGCAGGCCTATGGCTCACCGGAGCGCTTCGCAGCGGCAGCGCCATCCAGGACTGCGTCGCCGCGGGCCGGACCAACTGTGCGCCGGTCGCCCAATAGGCGCATCTGCAACTCGCCGCCCTGGATGCGGTTTAGGCCACTCGACGACATCGGAGACGAGAATGGCAGATCCTACGGACGCTGAGATCAAGCAGAAGCTTTGGTCGATGATAAAGGACATCGGCACCGCGATGCTCACGACCGAAGACGACGGCAAGTTGCGGGCTCGGCCGATGATCACCGCCCAGAAGGAGTTCACCGGCGAGCTATGGTTCTTCACGCGCGCCAGTAGCCACAAGGTCGACGAGGTCAAGAACGAGCACCATGTCGGCGTGACCTACGCCGACGTGGGCAAGCAGGATTACGTCAGCCTGTCGGGACGGGCGACGCTGGTGAAAGATAAGGCGCAGGTGGAAGCGCATTGGTCGGAGCCGATGCGGACTTGGTTCGCCAAGGGGATCGACGATCCGGAAGCGGCGCTGCTGAAGGTGACGGTGGACGCGGCGGAATACTGGGACGCGCCCAGCAGCACGATGGTGCATGCCTACGGCTACATCAAGGCGCGCCTGACCGGCGAGTCGCCGCACCCGGGCGGCAACGAGAAACTCAGCTTCACTTAATTAACGTTTCATCGCTAAGACCGTCGCGCCGCAACGAGCGGTGCGGCTGTCGGCGGTGGAGGGTGGTGGTTGAGAGCGGTTCCGCAGGGCGCCCGGGTGGCGTGGTGGCCCGTCGTTGCGGTCGCCTTGATCGCCGTTGCGGTCCGCCTCTACCGGCTCGACGGCGTGGCGCTGTGGACCGACGAGATGTTCACGCGGTTCTATCCGGATATGGGGTTGTCCTATCTATGGACGACCGGACTTCGCACGGAGCCGACGTCGCCACTCTATTATACTGTGATCTGGGCGGTCGAACGCACCATCGGGTCGGCCGCGTGGGCGCTGCGGGCACCGAGCGTGGCCGGGTCGCTGGCCGGGATTTGGCTCGCCTGGCTGCTGGGACGAGAGCTGTTCGGCCGAGGAGCGGCGTTGCTGGCGGCGCTGTTGCTGGCCTTGGCTCCGGTCGATGTCCTGTATGCGCAGGAGGCGCGATCCTATGCCTTGCAGGGCGCGGCGCTGGGACTGGCGCTGCTCGGGTTCGCGCGGGTGCTCCGCGGGGCTGGCGGGTTAGGCCTGTATGCCGCCGGGGCGGTCCTGGCGATCTGGCTGCACCCGACGTCGGTGGCGGCCATCGCGGCCCTCAATGTGGCGGCGGTGGCGAGCACGGTGGGACCGGGCCGGTTGTTGGACCGCCCTGCCCTCGTACGATGGATCGTCGCGAACGTCGGCATCGCCGTCGTTTGTGCGCCACTGGTCCCGTCGATGGTGCGCCCGGGCGTTGGGGCGGCGACGGGGTGGATCCCCGCCCTGACGCGCTGGTCGCTCGAGAGCGTGATCGGGCAGACCCTGGCGGGACCGGCGCTGGAGCCGAGCGCGCAGCGTATCGCCGAGATCAGCCTCTTGGTGATCGCCGGGCTCGTGCTGGTCCCGCTCTGGCGGCCCGGCCGGCGGGCGGCCACCGTCCTGGTGGTGGTGCCCGGGGTCGCGCTGGCGCTGATGATCGGCATCAGCGCGGCCAAGCCGGTCCTGCTGAGCCGGACCTTGGCATGGTTGCTGATCCCGTTGGCCGTGGCGCTGGGGAGCATCCTGTCGCGGCGACCGGTGGTCGTGGGCGTGGCGGTAGTCGCGGTGGTGGCTGCGGCGCTGGGCGTGCAGTTGGAGCGGATCGCCGGGCTGAAGGAGGATTGGCCGGGGTTGTTCGCCAAGATGGCCGATCTCGCACCGCCCGCGCTGATCGTGCTGGCGCCGCACTCCCCGCCGGCGGCGGTCGCCCTGTATGCGCCGGGCGCGGGCAAGGCAGTGCGGCTCGACGATGGTGGGCCGCCCATCCCAGAGACGGTCGTCATGCCGCTGCTGTTCGGCACCGAGACCATCCAAGGCAACGCGTTGGCCCAGGCGATCGAGGCCGGCAGGCCGGTCTGGCTGATCTACCGGCGGCCGGAGTATGAGTGGGCCAAACGAGAGTTGGCCGGGTTGCCACCGCCGAAACGCGTCGTCCAGAGTGAAGCCGGATCGAATCCGGCGTTGTGGGCCGTGCAATGGTGACGGCTTCACGTTTGGTTAAACAATCGAGGGTAGGGTCTATGCCAGGCTTTCCGCCTCGGATGAGGGATCGATGGAAGCTTTGCTTCGCCCAGAACCGGTGATTGAGGTTGACGGCCCGCTGCTGCCCGCGCCCGAACTGTGCGTGGTGGTTCCGGTTCTGAACGAGCGGGACAACGTCGCGCCGCTGGTGGAGAGACTGCGCGAGACGCTGACCGGCCTGCGGTGGGAGGTCGTGTTCGTCGATGACGGATCGACGGACGGCACGCGCGACGCGGTCGCGGCGATCGGCCGCGGCGACACACGGGTGCGGTTGCTGCACCGGGTCGGGCGCAAGGGGCTGGCGTCGGCGTTCATCGAGGGCGTGCGGTCCAGTATCGCGCCGTTCGTCGCCGCCATGGACGGCGATATGCAGCACGATGAGCGCCTGCTGCCGGATATGTTCCGCGAACTGCAGGCAGGGCGCGCCGACATCGTGATCGGCAGCCGCTATGTCGCGGGCGGCGGACTGGGCGAGTGGGACAAGACGCGGGCCGGCATGTCCGACATGGCGACCCGGTTGAGCCGGCTGGTGCTGCGCACGCAGGTGACGGACCCGATGAGCGGCTTCTTCATGCTGACCCGGGCGGTGTTCGACCGTGCGGCGCCGCGGCTGTCGGCGATCGGGTTCAAGATCCTGCTCGACCTGATCGCGTCATTGCCCGAGACACCGCGGATCAGCGAACTGCCTTACACTTTCCGCAACCGGGTCGCCGGCGAGAGTAAGCTCGACGCCGGCGTCCTGTTCGATTTCGCGTTGTTGTTGCTGGACAAGCTGGTCGGCTCCGTCATCCCGGTGCGGTTCGTGATGTTCGCGCTGATCGGCGCCCTCGGCTTGCTGGGCCACCTCCTGGTGCTCGCGCTCGGCGTGTCGATCGGGGTCGAGTTCAGCGTCGCGCAGGCAGTGGCGACCGGCTGCGCCATCGTCGGCAACTTCATCCTCAATAACGAGATCACGTTCCGCGACCGGCGATTGAAGGGCGTGCGGCGGGTGCGCGGGCTGATCATCTTCGCCGCGGTCTGCACCCTGGGCGCCATCGCCAACCTCAACGTGGCGTTCCTGATGTTCAACACCGGCCATCAGACCTGGCTGACGGCGGGCGTCGTCGGCGCGGCGATGAGCCTGGTGTGGAACTACGCGGTCGGCTCGACCCTGACCTGGAGGCGTTAAGCGGCGTTCCGGATCAGGTCGGCGCCGCGCTCGGCGATCATTAAGGTCGTGGCGTAGGTGTTGGCGGACGGCATGGAGGGCATGATCGAGGCGTCGATCACGCGTAGGCCCTGCATGCCGTGCACGCGGAGCCGGTCGTCGACCACGGCGCCGGGGTCGTTGGCCGGGCCCATCTTGGCGGTGCCGATCAGATGATAGGTGGTCGTGCCGTTCTCGCGGGCGAAGGCGAGCAGTTCGTCGTCGCTCTGGACGGCGGGGCCCGGCAGCGTCTCGCGGTCGACGAACGGGGCCAGCTCGGGGGTGGAGAGCATGCGGCGCACGAGGCGCATGCCGCCGAGCAGGGTGCGACGGTCCATCGGGTCGGAGAGGTAGTTCGGCTGGATCACCGGGTCGACGAACGGGTCGGTGGTGCGGGCGCGGACGTGGCCGCGGCTCTCGGGCCGGTGCGGCCAGGCGCCGGCGGTCATGCCGGGATAATCGTCGAGGATATACGTCTTGCCCTGCTGGTAGCTGCCGGGGGTGAAGACGCATTGCAGGTCCGGTGCGTCGGCACCCTCCCATGATTTCCAGAACACGTGCACATGCGACGGCGCGGTGGCCAGGATGCTGGATTTACCGGTGGCCCAGCGCATGACCTGGTGACCGAGACGGGGGCCGCGGGCGATCTCGTTCAGCGTCGCGGTGCCTTTGGTGGCGCGCATCACCATGCGGGCGGCGAAGTGGTCGCGGAAATTCTCGCCGACGCCGGGCAGTTCGTGGACGACGGGCACGCCGAGATCGCCGAGCAGCCCGGCCGGGCCAATGCCGGAGATCTGCAGCAGCCTTGCCGTATTGACGGTGCCGGCGGAGATGATGACCTCGCGGCGGGCACGGACCTCGTGCGGGGTGCCGCCCTGCTCGGTCAGGTAGCGGACGCCGACGGCGCGCTTGCCCTCGACGATGATGCCGCTCGCGCGGGCGTTGGTCCGCACCTCGACCTGGCCGCGGCGCACGGCCGGGCGGAGAAAGCCCACCGCGGCGCTGACCCGGCGTCCTTTGTAGATGGTGCGCTGGAAATAGCCGACGCCCGCCTGGTCACCACTATTATAGTCCGGGTTGCGGGGGATCCCCATGCCGACGCAGCCGGCGATGAAAGCCTCGGAGAGCGGATGGATCCAATCCATGTCGGTGACGGGGATGCCGCCGTGGCGCCCGCGGCGCTCGCCGCCCTGGCCGATCCGCTGCTCGCTCTTGCGGTAATAGGGCAGCACGTCCTCGTAGCCCCAGCCGCGGTTGCCGCGCTGCGCCCAGTTGTCGAGGTCGGCGGGCTGGCCACGGTTATAGACCATGCCGTTGATGGACGAGGAGCCACCGAGGGTGCGGCCCTGGGTGGTGGCGATCGAGCGGCCGGCGGTTTGCTCGGTGGGCTCGGTCTTGAACTGCCAGGTGAAGGCCGGGTCGAACAACGTCTTGGTGAAGCCGGCGGGGATGTGGATCCACGGGTTGCGATCGGGCGGCCCGGCCTCGAGCACGCAGACGGTGGTGCCGGGTGTCTCGGTCAGGCGGTTGGCCAGGACCGACCCGGCCGCGCCGGCGCCCACGATGACGTAGTCGAAGCTGTCTGCAATCTCTCCCATGGCGGCGTTTTAGCGGCAGGAGCTCGGCACGGCTAGGGCGGCGACGAGGGTGGCGGCCTTGCGGCTGACCGTGGCGGGGTCGTCGCCGGGTTTGTAGATAGCCGAGCCGATGCCGTAGCCGGCCGCGCCGCCGGCGCGCCAGGCCGGGATGGTGGCGGCATCGACGCCGCCGACGGGGATCAGCATGGTCCCCGTCGGCAGGACGGCGCGCAGCGCGCGGAGGACGGCAGGGCTGCCGGCCTCGGCGGGGAACAGCTTGAGCGCATCGGCGCCGGCGCGGAGCAGGGCGAAGGCTTCGGCCGGGGTGAAGAAGCCGGGGATCGCGAACAGGCCGGCGGCCTTGGCGGCCTTGACCAGCGCCGGGTCGGCATGCGGGGTGACGATGAGGCGGCCGCCCGCGGCCGCGATCCGGGTAATGTCGGCCTCGGTCATGACGGTGCCGGCGCCGATCAGGGCGGCATCGCCGAACCGGTGGGCCAGCGTCTCGATGCTGCGGAACGGCTCGGGCGAGTTCAGCGGCACCTCGATGATGCGCAGCCCGGCCTCGACCAGTGCGGCCCCGACCGCCTCGGCATCCTCGGGCGGCAGACCGCGCAAGATGGCGACGAGCGGGCACTGCGCTAACCAATTCTTCACATCCATGCTGCATTCTCCGCAATGAGGGCCAAGCCGGTGGCGGCCATATCCAGGGGTGCCGTCGTTGCCACGATGGCTCGCGCCGAGAGGGCGAGGGTGTACAGGCGGCAGAGCGTGGGTTCGCCGATCAAATGGACTGGTGTGGCGGGGTCGATGGCGGCGATCTCGCTGCCGATGAGGAGGCCGGAGAGATAGGAGGCGGAGGCGCCCTCCCCTAGTTCGCCGAACAGGCCGAGGGTGCGCACGCCGAACAAATGGTGCAGCAGGCCGCCGGCGCTGCTGGCGCGGGTGACACCGCGGAGGAACGCGTCGTCGTCGGGCGGGGCGCCGGACGAGGCATCGGTCATCATGCGGCCGAGAATGGTATGGCCACGCAGGGCGGCAAACACCTCCCCGGTCATGGCAGTGCTGAAGCCGGTGATCGCGCCGTTGGTGACGGTGGCCCATTTCGAATGCGTGCCCGGGAGGCAGAACACGCCATCGCCGGTTTGCGCGATGGCGCCGGCCAGTTGCGTCTCCTCGCCCCGCATGACTTCCGGGATGCCGGACGCGTCGCGATAGGTCAGGCCGGGGATGATGGCGACGGTTGCGCCATCGAACGGCACGGGCGTGAGCGCGGCGGCCAGCGCGCTTGGGCCGGCGGGGCACGCGAGGTAGGGCGCTTCGACCCAGCCCTGGCGGCTGCCGATCATGCCCGCCATCAGGATCCGGGTTTCCCCCGCGGCGAGCCAGTCGCCGGCGATGTCCCGCAGAGCGGCGGCGAACGCGCCGGGATCGATGCGGGTGATGCCGCGCGGGCTATCGCGCCGTTCGAGAACGGTGCTGCGCTGCAGCCGATAGGCGCGCAGGCTGGTGGTGCCCCAGTCGAGTCCGATCATGGTTCCTTGTCGATCTTAAGGGATTGTTCATCGTCCCGTGCGGTAATCGCACGATGCGGCTTGGGTTGCGGATGCGGCTGTTCGGGATTGCGATGCTGCTGGCGGTGCTGGCGCAGCCGGTTCTGGCTGCGTCCGGCCCATACTGGCACCGCTCGGCCATGCTGCACTACGTGATCGATCCCGACGGGCGCTCGACGGTCGATGAGGTCTGGGATGTGCGGGCCGACACCAATGCGGTCGCACAGACCATCGCGCAGCAGACCTACACCTTCTCCGCCGAGGTCGAGACGGTCGACCTGGTAGCGGCGTTCACCCGCAAGGCGGATGGCCGGGTCATCCCGGTGGCGCCGGAAGCGGTGATCGACCAGGCGGTGACGACGACGGCCACGTCGCCGCAATTCGACGGCCGGGCCGCGCGGGCGATCATCTTTCCGCAGGTCCGGGCTGGCGACACGGTGCATTTCCAGCTTCGGCGCAAGATGACCGCCTCCGCCTTCCCTGGCGAAGCGGTGCTGTCGTTCAACGGTGGCTGGGCCGCGACGACCGATCTGATCGAGATCAGCCTGAGCCTACCGCCGGGCAAGCCGGTGTTCGTGTCGGCGGCGGGCCTCGTCGAGCAGGGGCCGATGGCCGGGCCAGACGGGGGCGAGGAGCGGCGATGGACATTGGCGCCGCAGGCGACAGGCGTGATCCGGTTCGACGCATCCACCTTTGCGAGCTACGAGGCGCTCGGCCGCGCCTACGGCGCCGGGGCGGCGACGGCGGCGGAACCCGGCACGGCCATTCGGGAACTGGCCGATCTCCTCGCACCGCCAGGCCTTGGCGAGCGGGAGACGGCGCGGCGGCTTTATGAGTTCGTGGCCAGCGACATCCGATATGTCGCGACGTTGCTGGGTGCCGGCCGGGTCGTGCCGCGGCCGGCGGGGCGGGTGCTTGCAGAGGGCTGGGGCGACTGCAAAGACCATGCGGCGCTGCTCGGCGCGTTGCTGGCGGCAAAGGGCATCGCGTCGCAGCCGGCGCTGATCAGCGCGCATCGGCGCTACGATCTGCCGCCGGTCCCGGGCCTCGGGGCGCTGAACCATGTCCTCACCTATGTCCCCTCGCTCGACCTGTTCGTCGACAGCACCGTCCCGTACGCGCCGTTCGGCGAGTTGATGGCGGGAGAGTACGACAAGCCGGTCGTGATCGCCGATGCGCGGTCGCCGCGGCTGGCGCGCACGCCGCCGATGCCGCCCGGCGCGCTGGTGCTGACCACGCGAACGGAGGTCCAGATCGATCGCGAGGGTGGCGTGGGCGGGCAGACGGTGACGGACGCATCCGGGCCGGAGGCATCCGCGCTTCGCGCGGTGGCGGCGTGGTTCGAGCGGAACGGAGGGGCGCAAACGGCCTCGAACCGGTTGCAATCACTCGGGACGCCTGGACGCGGCGAGTATGCGTTCGATACCCCGGACTCGGGAGCCGGTCCGTATCGCATCGAGGCGCGGTTCCTGCTGCAGGATCGGCTGGCGGGCGCCGGGACCGTGCCGTTCGTGATCCCGTCCGGATTGGGCGTCATGGCCCGGCCGGGCGCGGTGCTAATGGAGCAGGCTGCCACGGAGGACGGGCGGCGCGTCTGCTATCCGGGCCGCGAGATCGAGGAGATCACAGTCGCGCCGCCGCGCGAGATGCGGGTGACGGCGGTGCCGGCGGACGTCACGGTCGCGGCGGGTGGGGCTCGGTACACGGCCAGATACGCGATCGTTGATGGCGTCCTGTCGGTTCGGCGCGTGTTCGAGGTCGTCACAACCCACCAGAGCTGCAGCCCCGAGGAGTTCGAGTCGATGCGGCCGGTGATGATGGCGGCGCGGTTCGACGAACAGCAGGCCCGGCTGAGTTTGGCGCCGGCGGTCGAGGGCCGCCGGGCTGAACTGGTCGGGTTGGAGCAGGTCGGGGCCGCTCCCGGGCGAGGGAACAACGGCTCGCCGCCAGGATCACGGAGCCGGCGATGACCTCGGGCGTGGAGGGGCTATCGGTCGCGGCGCTGGTATCTCGCGGTTCGGCACGAGCAGGGAGAGCGTGACGAACCGGCCCCGCGAGTAGTTGAAGCCACGGACCACGCCGATCTGTTCGGGGGCGAGGCCGGCTTGGCGGGAGGCCGCGAGAACGGCGGCGAGGTCGCGGTCGCCGACGAGCAGGGTCCCCACTTCACCGGAGGCCAGCGCGGCGGCGCCCTCGGCGGCGCTGAGGAACTCGGTGTTGGTGCCGGCCAGGAACATCAGGCTCGGCTCGGCGAAGCCCACTGCGCCCAGCCGGCCCGGTGGTAGCTCCGCTACCACGCGCGGCGCGAGCCAGAGTGGGGTGAGTTGCGGCAACTCCCAGCCGAGCGCCGTCCAGTAGAGCAATGGCATGCAGTAGAGCGCGGAGAGGATCGTGCGGCGCTCGATCTCCCAGCGGGCGGAGCCGGCGCGGCGCAGCAGGGGGGTGAACAGGGCGGCGATCAGGCAGGTGGCGACGACGGCAGGCAGGCCGGTGGCGAGTGGCTCGTGCAGGATCAGGGGGAGCGCGCCGAGGGCTGCGGCCAAGGCGAGGCTGACGACGACGGCGAGCACGGCGCCGACGATGCCGATCGGGCGGCGGTCGCGGCGGAGCAGCCAGGCAGCGGCGAGCAGGCAGATCGCGGGGTAGAGCGGCAGGGTGTAGTGCGGGAGTTTGGTGGGGACCGCTTCGAACACCAGCCAGGACGGGATAAGCCAGGCGAGCAGGAAGCGGGTGACCGGGTCGGTGCGGTCGCGCCAGGCGGCGAGCAGGGCGGCCGGGATGGCGGCGGTTGCGGGCAGCGCGAGCAGCGGCAGCAACAGGAGGTGCAGGCCGGGCGGGCCCCAATGGGCGTCGTCGCCGGAGCTGAGCTTGCGGCCGAGATCACCCCCGACGGCGTCGGCGAAGAAGCGGCCGTTGGTGGCGAGGCCGATGGCAACGAACCACGGGAGGACGGCGAGGATCATCAGCGGGATGCCCCACCCCGGCCGCAACTGGCGGAGCCAGGCCCAGCGCCGGTCGGCGATGCCGAGGGTGAACGCGGTCAGGCCGGCGACCATGAGGCCGATCGGGCCCTTGAGCAGGATGCTGGCGGCGAGGGCGAGCCAGAACAGGACGGCGTGCCGGCTGCGCAGGGTGCCGGGCCGGAGATAGGCGCGGGCAAGCACGCCCATGGCGAGCACGATGCTGCCGAGCATGGCGGCGTCGGTCTTGGCGATGTGCGCTTCGACGGAGAGGATCAGCGTGCTGGCGAGGAAGCCGGCGCCGAGGAGGGCGGATTGGCGGCCGATCAGCGGGGCGGCGAGCTCGAAGGTGGCGAGGACGGCGAGCAGGGCGCCCAAGGCGGAGGGGATGCGGTAGGGCCAAACCGGGTTGGTGCGGGCGATGCCGAGGGCGTCGGCGGCAGCGACGAACGGGGTTTGGAGCCAATAGATGCCGATGGGCTTGCGGTTGCGGGCTTCGGCGCCGTTCTGGATGCGGATGAAATCGCCGGTTTCGAGCATCTGCTTGGTGGCTTGGGCAAAGCGGCTCTCGTCGCGATCGCCAGGCGGCAGGGTGAAGAAGCCGGGGAGCCAGAGCACGAGGCAGAACAGAGCGAGCAGCAGGCGTGGCCGGGCTGTTTCGAGCGAGATGAATCCGGGAGTGTCTTCCCGGCGGGGCGCCGCGTTCATTGTGCCTGAGAGCATTTTTGCTCGGGTCTGTCGACCGGGTGTGATGGGCTGAGCCCATCCCAGGAGTTTCGGCTCTTTACGAAGCGTTAATGAGGTTGGGGGTATCCTTCTTTGTGGATGCTCTGGCCTGTCGCTGGGGATTTGGGGACGCGATGGTGGTAAGGACGATGGTCATAGCGGCGGTGTTGATCGCCGTTTCCGTTCCGGCCATGGCGCAGAGCCGGACGTGCAACCGGCTCTATCGAGAGTATGCGGACGCTGATGGTCCGAAAGCCTGGGCGGCTGGTCCGGAGGGGTGCGGCTTCTCGTCGGCGCGAACCGCGTCGTCTCTCTCAGAGGCACGGCAGCGGGCCTATAATTCGTGTTCTGAATATTCTCGCGGCTGTCGGGTGACCGAAGAGGAACACCGCTGATGCCCGTCCCCAGGGACTAGCGGATCGGGCGGTTAGGGGTCATGAACGGGAGTCATGCCCCGCGACCAGAACCGTGACCTGCGTAAAGCGCCGACCGCGGCGGCCGATCCAACCCGGGACATCGCCTTCGAATTGCTGAGCGGGGTGCTGGATCGGCGGCGCACGCTCGATGAGGGGCTGGAGCGGGCGGGGGCGGCGGAGTCGCGGGACCGGGCGGCGGCGCATCGGCTGGCGGCGGCGGCGTTGCGGCGGCTGGGCTCGCTCGATGCGGTGTTGGAGCCGTTGTTGAGCCGGGCGCCGCCGGATGGGGTGCGGCATGTGTTGCGGCTCGGGGCGGCCGGGTTGCTGCTGTTGGATACGCCGGCGCATGCGGCGGTGGGGACGGCGGTGGATCTGGCGCGGCAGCGGAAGCTGGCGCCGTTTGCCGGGTTGGTGAACGCGGTGTTGCGCCGGGTCGCGGCGGAGGGCCCGGCAGCGCTGGAGGAGTTGGACGGACCGCGGTTGGATACGCCGGCGTGGCTGTGGGCGAGTTGGGGCGCGGAGGCGCGCACGATCGCCGAGGCGCATGCGGGCGAGGCACCGCTGGATCTCACCTTGGCGCCGGGGGCGGTCGCGCCGGAGGGCGGGGTCGTGTTGCCGACCGGCTCGGTGCGGTTCGCGGCGGGAACGCGAGTGCAGGAGTTGGCGGGGTTCGAAGGCTCGGGATCAAGCGGCGGGCAGTTCTGGGTGCAGGACGCGGCGGCGGCGCTGCCGGCGCAGTTGCTGGCGGCGCGGCCGGGGGAGCGGGTCGCGGACCTCTGCGCAGCGCCCGGGGGCAAGACGGCGCAACTCGCCGCGGCGGGGGCGGAGGTGTTCGCGGTCGAACGCGACCCGGGACGGATCCGGCGCCTGAACGAGAATTTGAGCCGGCTCGGGCTGGCGGTCGATGTGGCGGTGGCGGACGTGTTGGAGTGGCAGCCCCCTGCCCTGCTCGACGCGGTGCTGCTGGACGCGCCGTGCAGTGCGACGGGCACGATCCGGCGGCATCCGGACGTGCAGCGGTTGCGGCGGCCGAAAGATGTGGCGGAGCTGGCGACAGCGCAGGACCGGATGCTGGCGGCGGCGGCGCGGATGCTGCGGCCGGGTGGACGGCTGATCTATGCGGTGTGTTCGCTGCAGCCGGAAGAGGGTGCGGCCCGGGTGGCGGACCCCGGGCGGTTCGGCCTGCGGGCGGCGCCGTTCACGGCGGAGGAACTCGCCGCGTTCCCGGAGGCGCGGACGGCGGCCGGGCATCTGCGAACGCATCCCGGGTTGTGGCGCGATCGGGGCGGGGTGGACGGGTTCTTCGCGGCACGCCTCGTTCGTGAGGGGTGAGATCATGAAGCCGGTTCCACCTCTGGGCGTTCGGCACTAGAAGCAGGGCATGAGTAACTGGACCCCGTCGCGGCCGAAGGGCGGCGCGTGATCGATGCGACCGACTGGACGCGCTTTGGGGCGCGGTTGACGCCGCGACGGCTGGCGCGGGATGCGCGCCGGGTGATGTCGCGGGTGCCGAGCCTGCGGCTGGGCCGCGTGCCGGAGGCGCCGGCGCTGCCGGTGCGCGATCCGTGGCCGGGAGATGCGGCCAGCGGGGCGCGCATCCTGAAGGGCGAGCTGGCCTGGAACGGGGCGGTGCGGCGGCTGGCCCCCGGTGGCTGGACGGATACGAGCGGGCACGAGGCGCTGCGGGCGCTGGCGCATGGGTTCAGCTGGCTGCGCGATCTGCGGGCGCTCGGGACCGACCCGGCGCGGGCGCGGGCGCGGGCGCTGGTGACCGATTGGATCGCGACCCCGGGCCTGGAGCGGCTGGCCGAACGGCCGGATGTGACGGGCGCGCGGATCACGGCGTGGTTGGGGCATTACGATTTTTTCGTCGCGTCGGCCGAGGACGCGTTCCGACACCGGTTCATGTCGCGGCTGATCGCGGACGCGCGGACGCTGGCGGCGAGCCTGCCGGCGGACGAGCTGGACGGGCGGGCGCTGACGGCGATCAAGGGGCTGATCGCGTCGGCGGTGGCGCTGCCGGATCATGCCGCTTACCTGACCCGGGCGCTGCGGTATCTGCCGCAGGAGATCGCGCGGCAGGTGTTGCCGGATGGCGCGCATGGCGAGCGAAGCCCGGCGATCCAGTTGCTCGCGCTGCAGGACCTGACCGAGATCAGGGCGTTGTTGCAGGCCTCGCAGACGCAGCCGCCGGCGGCGCTGGCCACCGCGATCGAACGGATGGCGCCGGCGCTGCGGGCGCTGCGGCACGGGGATGGCGGCCTGGTGTTGTTCAACGGCGCGAAAGAGGCGAGCCCGGTGCTGATCGACCTGGTGCTGACGCAG
>CAZZVQ010000084.1:0-743 GCA_964657565.1 uncultured Acetobacteraceae bacterium | reverse complement strand
GGTTCCATCGGCTGCAGGCGGGGCGGAGCGTGCTGGTGATCGACGGCGGTGCGCCGCCGCCGGCCGGAATCGACCGGCTGGCGCATGCGGGAACGCTGTCGCTGGAGTTCTCGGTCGGGCGCGAGCGGGTGGTGGTCAATTGCGGCGGCATGCCGGCCAGCGTGGGGGCGTGGTCGGACGCGGCGCGGGCCACGGCGGCGCACTCGACGCTGATCATCGCGGACACGAACTCGTCGGAGCTGAAGCCGGGCGGGTTGGGGCGCCGGCCCGAGGTGGTGGATGTGCAGCGGCAGGAGGCCAACGGGGCGCACCGACTGGAGGCGACGCATGATGGCTATCGCCGGCGGCTGGGAGCCCTGCACCGGCGATGCTTGTATATGGCAGAGAGCGGCGAGGACGTCCGCGGCGAGGATGCGGTCGAGGCGCTGGAGCCGTTGCCATACGTCGTGCGATTCCACTTGCACCCGCTGGTCGTGCCATCGTTGCAGCAGGATGGCGAGACGGTGGTGCTGCGGCTGGCGAGCGGGGCGACGTGGCGGTTCCGCGCCGTGGGCGCGGCGGTCAGCTTGGAAGAGAGTGTCTACCTCGGCGGCGAGCAACCACGCGGCAGTCAGCAGATCGTGCTGACGGGCGCCAAGGATGGTCAGCAAATCGTCAAGTGGGCGCTCAACAAATTCGGTTAATCATCGCAATCGGGAGAAGGTTCCATGCGTCTGATCCATGTGCTCGTCGGGGTGCTCGTC
>CAZZVQ010000083.1:0-23124 GCA_964657565.1 uncultured Acetobacteraceae bacterium | reverse complement strand
CGCAGCGCCTTGGAGCGGGCCGCCGCGCTCGGCTTGCTGGCGGTCGATTCCGACGATGTCCTGGCCTACCCCGACGCCATCGCCAGCTCGCTCCAGGTCGTCGCCGAAGCGAGCGTCCCGCTCGCGGCCACCGCGGACGCCCGGGTCGTCGCCTTCCGCGGGGCCGATGCCGGGATCGAACACCTCGCCATCGTCGTCGGCGACCCGGCCCACACGCCGGCCGGCCGGCCGGCGCCGCTCGTGCGCCTGCATTCCGAGTGCTTCACCGGCGACCTGCTCGGCAGCCTGCGCTGCGACTGCGGCCCGCAGCTTCACGCCGCCCTCGACCGCATCGCCGCCGACGGGGCCGGCGTGGTGCTGTATCTGGCGCAAGAGGGCCGCGGGATCGGTCTGGCCAACAAACTGCGCGCTTACGCGCTCCAGGATCGCGGGCTCGACACGGTCGATGCCAACCGGGCCCTCGGCTGGCAGGCCGACGAGCGCAGTTTCCTCGTCGCCGCCACCATGCTCGACCAACTTGGCCTGCGGCGCATCCGTCTGCTGACCAACAACCCCGACAAGCTCGCCGCGCTGGCCGCCTGCGGCATCGAGATCGCGTCGCGCGAGGAGCTCATCATCGCGCCGAACGGCGTCAACGACCACTATCTCGCCACCAAGGCCCGCCGCTTCGGCCATCTGTTCTGAAGGCTTTTCCGATGGCACGCCTCTTGCGAAGTCTCTGGGCATGAACCTCCCAGCGCCCGGCCCAATGGACTACTCGCGCGTCTTCGACACGGGCTCGGAGGCGGGCGCGTCCGGCGGCGGCGGCTGGCCGGCCGCCATCGAGGTCTCGCATGAGGACGCGATGCACGGCCTCAACCCCCTGCAGCATCTGCCGGTAGTGGGCATGATTTACCGGGCTGCGACCCATGAGGCGTTGCCGACCACCATGCGCGTGGCCGGCGCCGGCGTATTCGGGGGGCCGTTGGGGATGATCGGCGCGGGGCTGATGAGTTTGTTCGAAGCGATCATCCAGATGGGTCCCGATTCCTCCCGCCCTGCCGTTCCCGCCGGCATGTCGCAGACCGGGTCCGAAGCCGGCGTCCAGCCCGTCACTCCCGGCACGACCACGGGCGGCGCCTACACCACCCTGGCGACCACGACACCCGATTTCCTGCAAACGGGGAGCCCCAACACGGCGATCGTGCAGAATGGCGCCGCGGCGTATCAGAACGCCGCGCTGGAGTGGCAGCGGTCGCAGGCGGTAGAAAAAGGTCTCGCTTGACGGAAGCGACCCTCGCCCCCGACGGCCTGCTGCGCATCGGCTCGCACGTCTTGCGCACCGCGATCGGTCATGGGGGCCGCGTGTTGCACAAGCAGGAAGGCGACGGCGCGACCCCGATCGGCACGCTCCCGCTGCGCCGCATCCTCTACCGCGCCGACCGCCTGGCCCGCCCGCGTTGCGCGGTTGCCGCCATGCCGCTGGCCCCGCATGACGGCTGGTGCGACGACCCGGCCGATCGTGCCTACAACACTCCCGTCCGCCTCCCCTACGACGCCCGTCACGAAGCGCTCTGGCGCAACGACTCCGTCTATGACGTGATCGGCGTACTCGGCTGGAACGACCAGCCGGTCGTTCGCGGCCAGGGCAGCGCCATCTTCCTCCACCTCGCCCGCCCCGACTACGCCCCCACCGAAGGCTGTATCGCCCTCGCGCTCCCCGACCTCCTAATCGTCCTCGCGGCGGGTCTCACCGCCATCCGGGTCGAGCCCGTCTAGCCGCACGCAACTCCCGCTCGCCACGAGCGATTCCCCCGCATGAAGTCCGAACCAAAAATTCGCTACGCCGTCGTCGGCGCCGGTTGGATCAGCCAGGCGGCGTTCATGCCGGGCGTCAAAGCCACCGGCAACTCCGTGCTCACCGCCATCGTCACCGGGGACAGCACCAAGGCCGAAACCCTCGGCCGCCAATACGGCATCGAGCGGGCCTATCACTACGATGCCTACCTGGCCGCCCTCGACAGCCGCAGCTTCGACGCGATCTACCTGGCCCTGCCGAACTGGCAGCACCGGCAGTTCGCCATACCCGCCCTCGAGCGCGGCATCCACGTGCTGCTCGAGAAGCCCATGGCCACCAGCGAGGAAGACTGCCGCGCCATCATCGCCGCCGCCCGGCGTGGCCGCGCCAAGCTCATGATCGCCTACCGCCTGCATTTCGAACCCGGCACGCTCGAGGCGATGCGGATCGCCCAGAGCGGCGCGCTCGGCCGGGTCGCCAGCTTCAGCTCGACGTTCACCCAGCATGTCGAACTCGGCAACCACCGCGCCCAGAACGGCTACTGGTCCGGCCCGGTCCCGGACATGGGCACCTATCCGATCAACGCCGTCCGCAACCTGTTCCGCGCCGAGCCGACCGACATCATGGCCTGGGGCACGGAAACCCTCGGCTTCGGCTTCCACGACACCGTCAGCGTCACCATGCGGTTCCCCGAGGATCGCCTCGCCCACTTCACCGTCGCCTACGGCCTGACCAGCGTCGACGAATACCGGGTCGTCGGCGACGAAGGCACCTTGCGGGTCAGTCCCGGCTACACCCTCGCCGACGGCCTGCACCACACGCTGACCGTCGGCGGCAGCACGACCGAAACCGGGTTCCGCCAGATCGACCAGTTCGCGGGTGAGACCGCCTATTTCTCCGATTGCATCCTCGATGATCGCGACCCGGAGCCCGACGGCGAAGAAGGCCTGCTCGACGTCCGCGTCCTGGCCGCCATCGAGCGTGCGCTGGCGACCGGCCGGGCGCAGGAACTGAGCCCGACCTATCGCAGCAAGCGCCCGCTGCTCGATCAGCACTCCGACTTCCCGCCCGCCTCGAAGCCGAGCCTGATTCACGCCGCGCCACCGGAGGGGTAGCCTTCGGCGCCAAAACACGAAACACTATCCAAATTAAGGGAGGATCAAAAAGATGGCACGAGTAGCACTCGTCACCGGCGGGACCCGCGGCATTGGCGAGGCGATCAGCACATCGCTCAAGGACGCCGGACGCACCGTCGTCGCGAGCTATGCCGGCAACGACGCCGCCGCTGCCGCCTTCACCCAGGCGACCGGAATTCCGACCATCAAATTCGACGCCGGTGACTTCGCGGCGTGTGAGACGGCGGTCAAGCAGATCGAATCGGACTACGGCGCGATCGAAATCCTCGTCAACAACGCCGGCATCACCCGTGACGCCACCATCGCCAAGCAGACGCGGCAGATGTGGGACGACGTGATCGACACCAATCTCGGCTCCTGCTTCAACCTCTGCAAGCTGACCTTCGAGGGCATGCGCGCCGCGAAATTCGGCCGCATCGTCAACATCGGCAGCATCAACGGCCAGGCCGGCCAGTACGGTCAGGTCAACTACGCCGCCGCCAAATCCGGCATTCACGGCTTCACCAAGGCGCTCGCCCAGGAAGGCGCGCGCTTCGGCATCACCGTCAACGCCATCGCGCCGGGCTACGTGGATACCGAGATGGTCCGCGCCGTTCCCGCCGACGTTCTGCAGAAGATCGTCGCCCGCATCCCGCGCGGCCGCCTCGGCCACGCCAGCGACATCGCCCGCGGCGTCTGCTTCCTGACCGCCGACGACGGCGACTTCATCACCGGCTCCACGCTGTCCATCAACGGCGGCCAGCACATGTATTGACCATGGAAAAGACGGCCGTCTCGCTCGATACCAAGCTGGCGGCCGTCACCGACCACTGGTCCCCCAAGATCGTCACCCGCTTCAACGGGCACGACGTCATGGTGGTCAAGGTGAAGGGCGAGTTCGTCTGGCACGCCCATCCCGAGACCGACGACTTCTTCCTCGTGCTCAAGGGCGCGCTCACGATCCAGATGCGCGACGGCGACGTGCATCTCGGCCCCGGCGAGCTCTACGTCGTGCCTCGCGGCGTCGAGCATCGGCCGGTGGCCGAGGAGGAAACCCATCTTCTCCTCATCGAGCCGGAGGGCACGCCCAATACCGGCGACAAAGCCACTGCGGTCGCTAAAGTGGAGATCTGATTGCTGACCGAGGCCCCCTGAATGAACTTCATCATCGACCCGGCGCCGACACCGTCCGTTGCCGTCGCCGGCTCCATCGACCGCTTCCCCGTCCGCCGCATCTTCTGCGTGGGCCGCAACTACGCCGCCCACGCCCGCGAGATGGGCAAGGACCCGGACCGCGAACCGCCGTTCTTCTTCCTTAAACCCGCGGACGCCGTGGTCGATGACGGCGCCACCATCCCCTATCCGCCCGAAACCGCGAACCTGCACTACGAAGCCGAGCTCATCGTCGCCATCGGCAAGGCTGGCAGCGACATCGCCCCGGAGGCCGCCCTCGACCATGTGTGGGGCTACGGCATCGGCCTCGACATGACCCGGCGCGACCTGCAGAACGCCGCCAAGGACCTCGGCCGCCCGTGGGATTGGGGCAAGGGCTTCGACCACTCCGCCCCGATCGGCCCCATCCACCCCGTCGCCGCCGTCGGACACATCGCGTCCGGCCGCATCTGGCTGGCCGTGGACGGCGCCATCAAGCAGGACAGCGACATCACGAAGCTGATCTGGCCCATCCCCGACGTCATCAGCATCGCCTCCCGCTCGATGGAACTCCGTCCCGGCGACCTGATCATGACCGGCACCCCCGAGGGCGTCGGCCCGGTCAAGCCGGGTCAAACGATGACCGTCGGCATCGAGGGTCTCGGCGAGATCACGATCCACATCGGCGGCTGAACGCCCCACTCGCCGATAACATTTCCGACGGTCCCTCACTTGCGACGACGCCGAGTCGGCTACTGGCGCGCTTAGGCCAAACTCAGTGCAGGATGAGGCGCCGCCCGTGACTAAACAATTCGGCCGGTTGGACCGCCGGACGTTGCTCGAACTGGCTGGAACCGGGGTGGCCGGCGTGCTCGTGAGCACGCGCGCCGCCGCGGCCACGTAGCAAGCACGTGCTGACCGAGAAGCCGATGTCGATCGGCTCCGCGGACGGGCAGGCCATGGTGGATGCTTGCGCGGCTGCGGGGGTAAAGCTGATGGTGGCGTATCGGATCCAGTACGAGCCTTACAACCGCCGGGTCATGCGGTTCGTGCCAGATCGGACTTTTGGCGGCACCTTGGCCTATCACGGCATCAACACCCAGACCGTGGCCAGCGATGGCGCGCTGCATCGCGGCTGTCCGTTGTCACTTGGAATGGGGAACCGGGATAATCCGGGATTGAACGGGATCGAGTGGGATAAACCACGGTCAACGTTCAGAAAATCAGGCCTGAGGCGGTGTCGGCTTGATCGGCCCGCAATGGGCATAGAATGGGTCGCCAGAGGGGGCTACGTCAACAGAAATGGGGAGCGGCCTGTTTGGCCGCCCGCGGCGCTTAAGAACTCTGAGGTGGCTCTTAAAACGGCATTAAGGCCGGATTTGCTGATATGGCCAGAGCACGACAAAGCTCTTGCGTCGGTCGCTTGAAGGTTACCGGGGCGGGTTGAGGGATACGGAAAAGCCGTCAAACAGTATCCAAACCGTATTACGATAGTGAAACGGGATACTGCTGCACCAAATCAATAAGTTACGCGGCAAAACCTGCGATTCGATACGGTACTGAAGTGTATCCCTAGACGTTGGCTACGCCTTGCCTCTTCCTGGGTTCGGCCGTTTCCCATGACGGGCGGGAAGAGATGGTTTCAGGTAAGTTATCCACAGGTCTCCGGTTACGGGCGCTCAACCGTCGTCAACTCGCGCCGACCGCGGGTGAACATCATCATGAAGCCCAGGATTACCGTGCCGAGCACCCATAGGAACAGCACCATGGTTAGGCCAATCCCGCCTCCTATGGTGGCGGCAGTGCGTTCGGAACTGGTGTGAAGGGTAGCGTTGTGCTGGCCGAGATTGGCCAAGCCCATGAACAAGGCCCACGCCATCAGGAGTTGCCAGCC
The DNA here is from genome assembly GCA_964657565.1 of uncultured Acetobacteraceae bacterium. Lineage (GTDB taxonomy): Bacteria > Pseudomonadota > Alphaproteobacteria > Acetobacterales > Acetobacteraceae > JAVVHH01. Next base: position 17,186 of record CAZZVQ010000083.1, on the reverse strand, counting down.
CCAGAAAAGGATCGCGACGATCCATCCAAAGAAGCCACGACGGCGGCGCTCGATCTGAACTGTGGGCATTCAGGCTCCTATCTTGCGGGTCAACGTGGTGGGGCGGAGACAAGGATGACCTGGCCGAGGATGTTCAGCGTCTCCAACTGCGACCTCGGTACACTCTGGGGGGCATAGCGGGGGTTATCGCTGTGCACGATCACGCCGCCATCGAGCAGCAGCTCGAGGCGCTTGACCATCAGATTTTCACCGACGCGGATGACGTAGAGTTGAGCGTTGTGCAGCGGTTGTCCGAAGGTGAGATCTACGGCGAGGATGTCGCCGTCGCGGATGGTCGGATCCATGCTGTCGCCGCGAGCCTCGATCAGGACGAGGTTCTTGGGATCGCGGCGGAGGTGGTTCCGCAGGAAGTCCAGGTCAAACGCGAAATACTCCACGATTTGTTCGTGCTCCGCGAGAGCGCCGGACCCAGCGGCAGCCTGAATGTTGAAGCGCGGGATGGGGACATATTGTCTCGCTGAACCGCCGGGAAGCGGTATGACGGGGCCGCGTGCTACGACCTCTTCGCCATCGTCAGAGATGGTGCCGATTGGCTCCATGCCAGGATATCGTGCGGTAACAAAGTTAGAGGATTGCTTTCCGCGGCCTGACGCGAGCCACTCGATGGACACGCCACATGCGTCGGCGAGGCTGATCAAAGCGGGCAGTTTCGGCAACTCGCCCTTTATGTAGCGTGAGAAGCTACGTCGGCCGATGCCGGCCCAACGGCGACACCAACGCGTTCAACGTGCTGGTCGAGGACATCCGCGCCGGCCGCAAGCCTTACAAGCTGCTCCGGCTGACGTTCAACGAGGCGGTCGCGCAAGGCCTGTATCGCCGGGTCTGCCTGCGCGAGAAACGGGATTGGACGCCGGAGGGCGAGGCCGAGTGGGTCGAGAAAATCCGCGCCATCTACGGCGACAACGCCGACGAGGAACTCGACGTCATCCCGAGCCCATCGACCGGGACCTATCTGCCGTCGACGCTGCTGGAAGCGCGCGCCGCAGCCGACACGCCGGTGCTGCGCTGGGCGTGCGACGCCGCGTTCAAGTTGCTGCCGGAAGGGGTGCGCACGCGCGCGGCGCTGCTGTGGTGCGCCGAGCAGCTATTCCCGGTGCTGACCGCGCTCGACCCGGGCGAGCGGCACGTGCTGGGGGAAGACTTCGGCCGGATACGCGATCTGACCGTGCTGTGGCCTCTGGCGATCAGCCGCAATCTGCGCCGCAAGACGCCGTTCGTGGTCGAGCTGCGCAACGTCCCGTTCGACCAGCAACGGGAAATCCTGTTCTTCGTGTGCGACCGGCTGCCGCGGCTGGGCGCGATCAAGATGGATGCCGGCGGCAACGGCGCCTACCTCGCCGAGAAGACGGTGCAGAAATACGGCGAGCTGATCGTCGAGGGCATCCAGCTCTCCGAGCCCTGGTATCGCGAGAACATGCCGGCGATGAAGGCCGCGCTCGAGGACGATCAGCTCGACCTGCCTGCCGATGACGAGGTGCTCGGCGACTTCCGCATGCTCAAGCTGGTGCGCGGCGTCGCCCGTATCCCGCAGGCGCGGCTGACCAATGAGAAGGAAAGCCGCCACGGCGACGCTGCGATCGCCGCCTGCCTGGCCTACGCCGCCAGCCGGGCCAATCCGCAGGAATACGGCTACCGGTCGGTGACCAGTGGCCAGTCGCCAGCGGACAGGGATGACGATCGGCCGGGATCGTCGCTGCCCCGTTTGCGCATGCGCACGTTGCGCGGCGCGCTTTGATCACCAGCAGAGGACGTTATCTCGATGCGCAACGCCCATTTCCTCGCCCTCGCCCTGTTGTCGCTGTCCGGCTGCACCGGTTCGGGCACGGTCGCCACCCCCGCCGGCGTGACGCCAGAAGCCGTCGCCAAATACCAGGCGATCGCCAACGGCGTGCTTTCGGTCGCTGGCGCCGAAGCCGCCATCATGGGCGCCACGCCCGACACCGTCGCCAAAGTCCAGACGGACGCGACGCTTGTGCAGGCGGCGATCAACCAGCTCGTGCCTGGCATGCAGGCCGCCGCGGCGGCGCCGGTGGTCGCGACCGTCAAGGCAGCGGTCGTCCACCTGGTGGCGACTGCCGCGACGTTGCCGTTGCCGCCCGCAGCCAAGCAGACCGTGCTGGCCCTCCAGGTGCTGCTGCCGATCGCCGAGGCCTCGATCATTCCGCCGCCCGGCGAGGTGGTGGTGCTGCCGGCCGCGGCGACCACGCTGCCGCCGGCGCAGGCTGCCGCCGTGCTGCAAACCGCGAAGCCCTGATGGAGGAAACACGGGAGCGAACCGAGATCCCGCCGGAAGTGTTGGAAGCGTTTGCCGAACTCGAGCGTCGGGAAGCGCGGCTTCGCGAGTTCCGAGCGCTCCGGGCGAGGTTGGAGAGGGCTCTTGACTGACGCTCCGAACCGCATCTCGAAGCTGATCGACCAGTTCGGCAACCCGATCCCGCCGGATCAGATCGCCCGACTGCGCGAGCCGCAGGCGACGGCGACGTTGGCCGGGGTGCGGCCGGTGGTGTCGGGCTTCCCGGCCGACGGCATGACGCCGGCCAAGTTGGCGGCGATCCATCGCGCCGCCGCCGAGGGCGACAGCCTGGCCTACATGGAGTTGGCCGAGGACATCGAAGAGCGGGATCTGCACTACCTGGCCGTGCTCTCGACCCGGCGGCGCCAGGTCAGCCAATTGCCGATCCAGGTGGAGGCGGTGAGCGAGGATCCGGAGCACGAACGCCACGCCGAGCTGGTGCGGCGCTGGATCAAGCGCGGCGTCCTGGAGAACGCGCTGTTCGACATGCTCGACGCGATCGGCAAGGGCTACTCGGTCACCGAGATCGACTGGGAGGTTGGGCCCGACGGCATCCTGCCGCGCAAGCTCGAATACCGCTCGCCGCGCTGGTTCGAAGTCAGCCGCGGCGACGGCGAGACGGTGATGATGCGCGATCTCTCGGTCGAGGCGCTGCAGCAGATCGTGCCGTCCGGTCTCGTGGTCGTGCCGGGCGCCGCCTATCCCGGCCAGATCGGGCTGGTGCCGCTGACGCGGCACAAATTCATCGTGCACCGCCACCGCGCCAAGAGCGGCATCCTGCTGCGCGCCGGCGTTGCCCGGGTGGCGTCCTGGGCGTGGATGTACAAGGCGTTCACGCTGCGCGACTGGGCCGTGTTCGTGCAGAATTACGGCATGCCGATCCGGGTCGGCAAATACGGGCCGAGCAGCTCGCCGGCCGATCGCGACGTGCTGTGGTCGGCGGTGGCCAACATCGCCGGCGACTGCGCGGCGATCATCCCGGACAGCATGATCATCGAATTCCAGAAGATGGAGGGCACCCAAGCCGCGGCCGAGCTGTACGAGCGGCGCTGCGCCTGGCTCGATCAGCAGATGAGCAAGCTGATCCTGGGGCAGACCACGACGACGGACGCGGTCAGCGGCGGCCACGCGGTGGCCAAGGAACACCGGCTGGTGCAGGAGGACATCGAGCGGGCCGATGCGCGCGGCCTGTCGGTGTCGATCACCGAACAGCTCGTCGCGCTGATCGTGGCGTTCAACTTCCCGGCCTACATCTCGGGCGGCGGCCGGGACGTACCGCGGGTGCTGATCGGCCGGCCGGACGAGACGGCGCTCGACGACATCGTCAAGACGCTGCAGTGGCTGGGACCGCAGGGGCTGACCGTCACCGCCAAGCAGCTGCGCGGGCGCATCGGTTTCGACGAACCGGCCGAGGGCGACGAGGTGGTCGGCGGCGCACCGCCGCCGCCGCCGGTGCCGGTGGTCAGCCCGCCGCAGGTCACGCGGACCAAAGAGGCGCCGTTCGACCCAAAGACGGAGCCGCCGGAGCAGGTCGCCAAGCAGGCGCTTTCGGTTCGCACCGAGCTGCCGGCGGCCGTCGACCCCGAACTGATCGACGCGCTGACGCGGCGCCTCGCGCTCGATGCGCAGGGCGCACTGACGGGGCTGACCGACCAGGTGCGCGACGCGATCGACGCGGCCAGCGACATGCAGGATCTGTGGGACCGGCTGGAGAGCCTGCAGCTCGACCCGGCGGCGTTCCAATCGGCAATGCAGCGCGGGATGGCGGTCGGGTTCTTGACCGGCCAGGCTGCGCTGCTGGACGAAATCAAGAGAGGGCTCGCGTGATCGAGGTTAGGCCGGGCGCCACCTTCGCGTGGAACGGCAAGCTTCGTTTGACGCTGACACGTGAGTGGGACGATCGACCACGGGTCTGCTTCATCGGCCACAATCCCAGCACAGCCGATCATCGGGTGGATGATCCAACCGTGCGGCGCTGGATCGATTTCGCTCACCGCTGGGGGTTCGGCGGGTTTGTTGCCGTGAACCTCTACCCAATCCGCACGGCGGATGCAGCGAAAGCGAGGCGATGGGCTGACTGGCAGAATAATGGCCCCGATTGGTATGTGCGCGATGCTCTGCAGAACAATCTGCACGACGTCATTGTCCCCGCTGCAAAGTCTGCTGGGCTCGTCGTCGCGTGTTGGGGAGCGATCGCGACCGACGAAGACTGGATCGAGCATGTGCTCGAAGCGATCATGGACGGCGTGGAGCCTTGGCCTGACATCCACGTCCTTGGCGTTACGCAAGCGGGTCACCCGATCCACCCGATGGCGCGAGGACGGCACCGTGTCGCAAATGACGCCAGGCCTATTCCCTGGCGAGTTCAACCAACCGTGGAAGGTAAGGCTTATGCCTGAGAGACCCGATCAGCGAGAATGGCCGGCTATCTTGAAGGCGATGCGCAAAGCCTCGAATGCGATGGCCGAGCTTGGTGCCGAGGGCCGCAACGCGGTGCTGTGCGGACTGCTGACGCAAGAGGTCTGCAAGCTGCCGGCGAGCCAGCGACAGGCGGCCTTGGCCGAGATCATCGCCGAGCTGCCGGAGATCCTGCGATCGACCGAGCAAGGCATGCGCATGGCGCTGAACGAGAACGCGAGGAAGGGACTGTGAGCAGAACATGAGCACGCACGCACCGCTGCCCGTCGCCGGCTATACGCCGCAGTCGGAGATCCGTGTCGAGATGGTCAATTCGAACAAGCGCGCCGAGGAGGCCGTGCTGCGCATCCTCGATCAGCTGCGCGAGGTCGGCGATCCCCGCTGGCTGGCGGTTGCGCGGACACATATCGAGATGGGCTTCATGGCAATGAACCGAGCGGTGTTCCAACCGGCCCGCATCGCGCTGCCCGGCGACGGTGCACCCTCCTCTTCCTGATGACCGATGACTGGCGCCTGACGACTGGCCATGGCTGATCCCGCCAGCACGCTCGAGGCGGTGTCGCTGCCGCCGGCCGAGGCGATCGCGTTCCTGCGGGGCAAGACGAACACCACCAGCCAGCGCTGGACCGACGTGTGGAACGAGGCGCACACGCGATCCTTCATGGTCGCCGGCGCGGCCACCCAGGCGATCGTGCAGGATTTCCGCGACGCGGTGGCCAAGGCGATCGAGCAGGGCACCAGCCTGGCCGAGTTCCGCAAGGACTTCGACCGCATCGTCGAGACGCACGGCTGGGAATACAACGGGACGCCCGGCTGGCGCTCCTCGATCATCTACGAAACCAATCTGAGCACCGCCTATTCGGCCGGCCGCTACGCGCAGATGACCGAGCCCGATACGCTGCGCGTCTACCCCTACTGGCAATACATGCACACCAGCTCGGCGCACCCACGGCCGCAGCATCTGGCCTGGGTCGGCACCACGTTGCGCGCCGACGACAGCTGGTGGTCGACGCACTACCCGCCGAACGGCTGGCGCTGCAAATGCAGCGTGCGCCCGGTCAGCGAGGCCGGGTTGCGGCGGCAGGGCAAGCGCGGTCCGGACGAGGCGCCGCCGGTCGACCTGCGGCCGTGGCGCTCGCGCGACGGCAAGATCGTGACCGAGGTGCCGTATGGCATCGATCCCGGCTTCGGCTACAATCCGGGCAAGGCCTGGCAGGAGGGCCTGCCGCCGCCGGCGACGCCGCGATCGCCGTTGTCGCCGATGCGCGCCCCGATCCCGGCGGCCGAGGCGCCGCTGGTCGAGCTGTCGAAGTTCGTCGACGATCCGTTCGCCAGCGATGTCGGCGGCGCGGCCGGCAGCCTAACGCCGGCGATCGGCAAGGCGATCGGCGCCAGCGTCGAGCGGGTCGAGCTGTCGCCCAGCAGCATGGCCAAGCAGCGCGGCGTGCATCGCGAGCTGGCGCGGGAGGATTACCTGCGGCTGCCGGAGCTGCTGGACAAGCCGCAGCTCGTTCTGCAGGAGACGGCGCACAAGGCGATCGTGCTGCGCCGGTTTGGGCCGGACGTGCTCGCAGCCTTCGTCAAGTCGACCCGGCCGGGCGACCGGCTGTTCGTCACCAGCTTTCGCAAGGCGGACCGCAAAGACGTCCAGCGGCTGTTGCGGAAGCACGCCATCATCGCCGGTGCCGCGGCCGCTCTGTTCGACGAGAAAGATGACGGTGCGCCGGAGGGGCCTCCCGGCAACCCCTCATAATGCTACCCGCTCGAAAGCAGGGCTACGGCAGGGAGAATAATCACCGCGTCGCAGCGCACCGCAGTCAGGATACCATAGTGACATGACCGGCGCACGCATCAGCTTCGAGTTCCGTCATGAGGCGTTCACGCGCGCGCTGGCCCAGCTCGACATCAGCAACCCAGCGCGGCGGCAGGGACTGCTGCACGCGATCGGCGACGGGCTGCAGCACACCACGCGGGACCGGTTCGACAGCGGGCGGGATCCACAGGGCCGACCATGGGCGCCGCTGAACCCGGCCTATGCCGTGTCCCGCCGGCCGATGCCGATCCTGCAGCAGCTCGGCGACAGCGCCGGCCTGAAGGGCAGCATCACGTTTGCCACCGGCGCCAACCAGGTCGCGGTCGGCAGCAACAAGGTCTACGCCGCGGTCCAGCAATTCGGCGGCGTGATCCGGCCGAAGACGGCGCGCGCGCTGGCGTTCCGGATGGGCGGTCATCTGATCCTGGCGCGCAGCGTGACGATCCCGGCGCGGCCGTATCTCGGCTTCGGTCCCGCCGACGAGGAGGTGGTGTTGGAAGCGATCGACGTGCTGCTGCCCGGCGGGCGATAGGCTCCGGATTTTAAGAGCGGTTTAAGAGCGTTTAAGAGGGGGTTGGACGGGCGTGGGGTCTCGGCGCAGTGTGTCGGGGAGGCCAGCGTCCCGCCCCCAGCCCAGCCTCAAAATTCGAGCCCGACCGCTCCCATCATCTGTTGGGATTACTTGGTGCCGCCGCGATCGGCAGGTTGGCGCCGTGCCAGACGACGTTTCCTCCCTACACTCGACCCTGCCGGAAGGCGAGCTTGTCCCAAAACGGGTCATGCTGCTTCCGGCGGGGACCTTTTCCGGCGTGGACGGTCGCGGCCCCTATCATCTCCCCAATCCCGAAGCGGTCATCGCGGCGTCGATGCCCAAGGGCGCCCCGCTGGTGTTCGACCGGGACCACGCCACCGATCACAGTCTGAAAAGCGGCATCAATGCGCCAGCCCAGGGCTGGATCAGGTCGTTGCAGGCGATCGATGGCGCGATCTGGGGTGAGGTCGACTGGAACGACGAGGGTCGCGCGCTGCTGACCAGTCGGGCCTATCGCAACATCAGTCCCGTCTTCAATCACCGGGCCGACGGTCACATCACCAAGCTGCTGCGCGTCTCGCTGACCAACGCGCCGAACCTCGATCTCCCCGCCCTTCACAGCCAGGAACCTCATCGCATGGATTTCCTTCCCGCGATCCGCGCCGCACTTGGTCTGCCCGAGACGGCGGATCAGCCGGCGATCATCACCGCCGCGACCGCTGCCCGCACGGCCGTCGCTGCCCACGCCCAGCAGCTCAAGTCCATCGCGGCCGCAGCCAAGCTGGACCCGGCCGCCGGCGCCGACATGATCGTCACCGCGCTGCAGAGCCGCACCGCCGGGGCTGGAACGCTCGAGGAGGTCACCGCGCTGCAGAGCCGGATCGTCGAGCTTGAGAACGGGGTCAAGCGGGAAAAGGCCGAGGCGGCGATCGACGCGGCGATCCGCGCCGGCAAGCCGATCCTGCAGACGCGCCGCGAGGAGTTCATCGCACGCCATATGCAAGACCCGGCGGGCACCGTTGCTTGGCTGGCTGACATGCCGAGCCTGCATTCGGGCGGCGTGCCCGGCGGTCCGGCCCCGCGGGTGGCGGTCGACGGCATCGACGGCAGCGACGCGCAGATGATCGCGTTGATGGGCCTTGATCCGGACGCCTTCAAGAAGACGAAGGAAGCGATCGCCAAGGGGGTCTCGGCATGACCGCGCTCACGTCGGACCGCAATACCCAGGAGCGGCTGGTCGAGACGTTCGACCTGCCGATCCATGCCGGGGTGATCATCTTCCGCGGCGCCCTAGTCGCCATGAACGCCGCCGGCGAGGCGCTGAGACCGCAGGACGCCGGCGCCACTCAGATCGTCGGCGTGGCACAGACCGGATCGGCCGACTTCATCCCCGCCGGCAGTTCGGCGCCTGGCCAATTCCCGTCCGGCGGCCTGGTGGGCGCCGGACCGGCGCCAACCGTGCGGGTGCGCCGCAAGAAGGCGTTCGCCTTCGTCAATTCCGCCGGCGCCGATCTGATTACCGCGGCCAATTTCGGCGCGACGGCCTACGCGGTCGACGATCAGACGGTGGCGCTGACGTCCAATAGCGGCGCCCGTCTGGCCGCCGGCATCATCCGTGCCGTCGACCAGTTCGGCGTCTGGGTCGAAATCTAAGGAGGCTCTGACGTGCTGCTAAACGCCGCCAATTTCCGCTCTCTCTACACCGCGTTCTCGACCGCCTTCCGGGGCGGGTTGGGCATGGCGCAAACCACCTATGCCCGGGTCGCGATGACGGTGCCGAGCACCACCCGCACCAACGAATATGGGTGGCTCGGCCAAATGCCGCGGATCCGCGAGTGGGTCGGCGACCGCGTCATCCAGGGCCTGAGCACCTATGGCTACACGATCCGCAACCGTCCCTGGGAACTGACGATCGGCGTCGACCGCGACGACTTGGAAGACGACAACATCGGCATCTACGCGCCGCTGTTCACCGAGATGGGTCGTGCCAGCGCGGCGTTCCCCGACGAGCTGATCTGGCCGCTGCTGGCCGCCGGCTTCAGCACGCCTTGCTATGACGGGCAGAATTTCTTCGACACCGACCATCCGGTGCTCGACCAGAATGGCCAGGTGATCTCGACCTCGAATTTCGGCGGCGGGACCGGGGCGCCCTGGTTTCTGATCGACCAGAGCCGCGGCTACAAGCCGATCATCTGGCAGGAGCGCCGCGCCTTCGAGTTCGTCCGCATGGACGCGCCGACCGACGAGGTGGTGTTCGACCGCAAGCAGTATCGCTACGGGGTCGACGGCCGCTTCAACGCCGGGTTCGGCTTCTGGCAGATCGCCTACGGCTCCAAGCAGACCTTGGACAGCGCCGGCTACGGTGCCGCGCGAGCTGCCATGCGCGAACAGCGCGGCGACTATGGTCGGCCGCTCGGCCTGCTGGTCGGCGCCAAACCGCTGTTGGTGGTGCCATCGTCGAAGGAGGCCGAGGCGCTGACGCTGATCAACGCCGAGCGTGATGCCGCCGGCGCCACCAACATCTGGCGCGACACCGCCGAAGTGCTGATCAACCCCTGGCTGGGCTGACGGTCGTCAGTCGTCAGTCGTCAGTTTGCAGGAGTTCCTAGACCATGGCGCGCAAACCCACCGAAGCCACGCCGCCCGCCGGAGCCGATGCGGCGGCATCCTTCGCGGACGGACATGTCGATCTCGTGCGCCCGGTCGCGCAGGGTGCCGAGGCGATCGACCCGTTGGCGGCCGAACGCGAGCGCGACAAGGCCGGGCTGATCCGGGATGTGCTCGATCCCGGCCAGGGTCAGATCGACGACGGCCCGCTCGACGGCTTCATCCTGGTGACCTGCGCCAAGCCCGGGTTCCGCCGTGCCGGCATGGCGCATCCGATCCGCGCCGAGTATTCGCGCGACAGTTTCACCCAGGCGCAGATCGATGCGCTGCAGGCCGAGCCGATGATCACCTTCGTCGCGATCGGCGGCGATCCGATCCCGCGCGCCTCGCCATTGTTCGGTGACGTGCCGTCGGCGGTGCGGCCGCGCGATCCGGTGCTGGCGGGCATGGCCGCGGCCGACGCGATCTCGCGGCCGCCGAACCGCGCCGAGCCCGGCCTGCGCAACGCCGGCGCCACCCGCTTCTGACGCCTGACGACTGGAGACCGACGCCTGACCATGGCCTACGCGACCGTCCAGGACCTGATCGACTTCGCCGGCGAGGCGGAGATCGCGCGCAACTCGGTGCCCGACGGCGCCGAGCTCAGCGGGGTCTGGACCGAGCGCGTGCAGCCCAAGCTCGATACGGCGTCGGACCTGATGGATAGCTACTTCCGCCGCCGCTACATGGTCCCCGTTCCCGTTTCCCCGATCATCCGCGAGTGCTGCTGCACGCTGGCGCGCTACATGCTCGCCTCCGGCGTCGGCGGGCCGGCCGAGAGCGTCCGACTGGCGCACAAGCAGCAGATCGTCTGGCTGGAGAGCATCGGCCGCGGCACCGTCAACCTGGACGGCGCCGAAGGCGTGATCGCCGGGCCGCCGTCCGGCGCCCGCTACCAGGAACGCAATCGCGTGTTCGACAACCGGGGCCCGCTGCGATGAGCGAGGCCGACGCCGGCGCGCGGTCGCCAACGCTGCGGCTGGCCACGCGCGGCTCGCTGTTCGACTGCCAGGCCGCGCTCGAGAGCCGCCTCGAGGTGGGCTTTCCGAGCAAGCAGTTCACGCGGGCCTATTTGCCCGCCAAGCCGAGCCCGGCAACCTGGAAGCGCGTGCTGGTGCGCCCGCCGATGGTCGGCATCTGTTGGCTCGGCCTGGCGCCCGACGAGAAGAGCGGCCGCATCATGCGCGGCACGTCCGACTACCTGCTCTACTTCGCCTGCCGCAATCCCAAGCCCGAGCAGCTGCTGCTGGGCGACAGCTATGGGGTCGGCATGCTCGGCCTGGCCGGCCTGGCCACCGCGCTGCTGCACGAATGGACGGTGCCCGATCTCGGCACCTGGTCGGTGCGCAGCATCGACAACGCGGCGCTGCAGGACTTCATCGACGAGGAGATCGGCGTCGTGGCCATCCAGGCCAGCTGCACGCTGTCGGTCGTGGACCCCGACGCGGCCGCGGCGCTGCCCGAGTTCCTGCGCCTCGGCGCCGACTGGACCCTGCCGGCGCTGGACAACACCACATTGGATGTGAGGCAAGCCGCCTGATGGACATGATCGCAATCAAGGCGGCCGATGGCTGCCGGCTAGTGCTGCCCGAGGGCGGCCAGACGCTGGACGGGATCGGCATCGCGCCGGGCACTGACCTGCCGGACGAGGGCGCGTTCGTGACGCCCGGCATCTGGCTACGCAAGCGGCTGGACGAGGGCGACGCCGTGCCGGTGTCGCAGGCCGCGATAACGGCCGCGCAGAAGCTGGCGGACGCGCGCGAGAACCCGCCCGCGCCGCCGGCGGCCAAGAAGACTGACGGGAGCCAAGTATGAGCGGGTCGCTCGCAAATCAGACGATCTCGTTCAACGAGATCGCCTACGACATCCGCCGTCCGTCGATCCAGATCGAGATCGCGGCGAATTACAGCAACATCGGCCTGATCGACTTCCCGACCCGGGCGCTGATCATGGGGCAGATGCTGCCCGGCGCCTCCGGCCAGCCGGCGACGGTCTACCAGATTTATCGGATCGGCCAGGGCACCGCCCTGTTCGGCGCCGGGTCGATGCTGGCCGCGCAATGCGACAAGTTCGTCGCCGCCAACCCGAACACGCCGCTGTATGCGATCGGCGCGTTGCCGGCCGCCGGCGCGACAGTCGCGACCGGCACGCTGACCCTGTCGGGCGCGCTGACGAGCAACGCGACGGTGCCGTTCTACGTCGGCGGGCGTCCGTATCCGGTGGTGCTGCCGCAGGGATCGACCCTGGCGACCCAGGCCGCGACGATCGCCGCGCTGATCAACGCCGACCCCAAGAGCTACGTGACCGCTGCCAGCGCCGGCGCCGTCGTCACCCTCACGGCCCGCCAGGGCGGCGCCTACGGCAACGCGCTGCCGATCAGCATCGGCACCGGCGGCGACTACGTGGCTCCGGCCGGCAGCTGGGCCTGCGCGATCGGGCCGATGGCGGGCGGCGCCGGCGATCCCGACATCACCCCGCTGCTGACCGCGATCGCCAACGACTGGTATACCGACGTGCAGACCGGCTGGGCCGACACGATCGGCCTGGGCAACCTCAATGCCGAGGCGGAGGCGCGCTACACCGTCAGCGGCCGCAAGGACATGACGGTCTATGTCGGCTACAGCCGCAGCCTGGGCACGGCGCTGGCGGCCAATGCGGAGAGCAATTCGCGCTTCGTCAGCCGGGTGCCGCAGTATGGATCGGTCAATCCGCCCTGGGAGTGGGCCGCGGTCTACATGGCGGTGGCCAGCTTCCAGTTCGACAACGACCCGTCGCGCCAGCTGCGCGGCCTCGCGCTGCCGGGCCTTATCGGGCCGGCGCCGAAGAGCCAGTATCTGCCGAACGACCGCGAGCAGCTGCTGCGCAACGGCTACAGCACGTTCACGGTGCAGCGCGACGGCACGGTCACCATCGAGCGGGCGATCTCGTCCTATCAGACCTCGTCGCTCGGCGTGCCCGATACCGCCTGGCTCGACCTGATGACGGCCAAGACGATGACGCGGATCCGCTACGATTGGGCCAGCTATCTCGGTTTGACCTATCCGCGCGCCAAGCTGGCCGACGACGATGCCCCGGCCGCGCTGTACAGCGACGTGGTCGCCACGCCGCGACGGATCTGGAACAGCTGGGCCGGACGCTGTCAGCTGTACGAGCGGCTGGCCTGGATCGAGGGCGCCAAGGCGACATCGGCCCAGGCGTCGTTCGTGCGCGACGTGTCGGACCGCAACCGGGTCAACGCGCGCCAGCTGGTCAACGTGATCGGCAACTTCATGGTCTTCGCGGCCCGGCTGGAATTCGAGGCGTAAGATGGCATCAGGTCAGACACTCGGCGTTATCGACATCGTCTGGCGCGGCACCGCGCCGGACGTCGAGAACAAGAGCGGCAAGCTCACCATCGGCGGCTGGAAGCAGAACCCGGTCCTGGTGCAGGGCAAGGTGCGGTGGTCCCGTGAATTCGAAGCCAGCGAGATCAGCGCGACGATCACGCTCCCCCGCGGCATGGATCCAGCGACGTTCTGGGCCGAAGGCGAGGGCGAGCTGCAGTGCAACTGCGACACCGGGCAGAGCTTCACCTTTCCCGACGCCTTCCTGACCAACCGGCCGAACATGAGCGGCGACGGCTCGGGCGGGAAGATGGAAGTAAAATGGGCCGCCGGCGCCCCGGAGACACTGCTCAATGGCTGACGATACCTCGATCGTGGTCGACCTGACCGAGCCGGCCGATCCCACCGCGGCGGCCGCCCCGGCCGAGAGCGACGTCGTCGTCATCCCGGCCGAGGTGCCCGACGACGAGCGCCTGCCCGCTCGCGCAGTGTTGCAGCCGGACGGCAGCGTGATCCTGACCTTGCGCTACCCGGTGACGCTGCGCTTCTCCCAGGCCGGTTCGACCGCACCGCCGCGCGAGGAGCACTACGCCGAGCTGCGCATGTATCGGTTGAGCGGGGGAGCGATGCGCGCCGTCATGTCGGCCGGGCAGAACCATACGGTGACCACCGGCATCGCCAAGAGCTGCCGCATGGCGCAGTTCAAGTTCGACGCGCTGTTCGACCGCATGGACGGCGCCGACGTCGCGGCCGCGGCGCAGGTGTTCAGTTTTTTTCTCTACGGTGGGGCGCCGACAGCGACTGGCCAGCCAAGCTCGCCCTGATCGGCGAGCACTACGGCTTCAGCCCAGGCGCGCTGTTGGCGCTGGACGATCACGACATCGCCTTCTGGCTGCTGACGCTGCAGGCGCTGGCGGACAAGCGCAAGGGCCAATAGGGGAATGAGGGCATGGCCGCATCGCTGACCGCCAGCTTCATCCTCAAGCTGGAAGACAAACTTTCGTCGGGCATTGTCGCCCTGTCGCGCAAGCTGGAGAGCCTGGCGGCGTTGGCGCGCAAAGTGAGCCTGGGCGGGTTGGACGGCGCCGATCGCGCGCTCGACCGCGTCGGCGGCGCCGCCGATCGCGTCAGCCGCTCGATGGACGGCATCGGCCGCTCGGCGCGGTCCGCGGTGGCCGAGATCAAACGATTGTCGTCGCAACCGATCATGGTCAACGGCGCAGGCACCGCCTTCCTGCCGCCTTCGGTCAGCCGGGGTATAATGGCGGCTGCCGTGGCTGCGGCGGTCGGCGCGGGAAGTGGTGGCGGCCGGGTGCCGACGATCCGTGACGCGTCGTTCTTCGGCGGGCCGCAGCTGCAGCTCAGTGGACCCGGCGGTGGCGGTATCGAGCTTCAGCCAGGGCGGATATTCGCGGCCAGGGGCGCTTGGTCGCAGTTGCGCGGCGAACTCGCCCGGACCGCCCAGGAGGCGCAGCGCGTCGGGCAGGAGCTTGGTCACGCCGGTCACCGGGCGTTCGCGGCCGCCGCGACCGGCTTCGGCATCTACCACATGGTGCACTCCGCCGCCGAGGTGGATAGCACGCTTCGGCAGGCGGCGATCGCGCAGGGACTGAGCGGTCCTGCCGTAGGCCAGGACGTGGCCCGCATGATGAAGCTGGTCAGCGAGGATGCGACGCGGACCGGGCAGTCGGTTCCCGGCCTGGCCGAGGCGTACGGCGACCTGGTCGCCCGCGGCCTGCCGCCGTCACTGGTCGACGAGCTGATCAAGACGCACTCCACCGCGGCGACCGCCTACCACATCGATCCGGTCGCCCTCGGCCAAACGGTTTTTTCCCTGAACAAGACGCTCGGCATCGGCCATGAAGACATGGGCGGCGCGATCGCGGCGCTGGCCCAGAGCACGCATGCCGGCAGCTTCAAGATGGGCGACTTCGCGCGCTACCTGCCGCAGGTCGCGGGCCAGATGAAGGCGCTCGGGTGGACCGGGAGGGGGGCGCTCGACAGCGTGGCCTCCATGCTGGAAGTCGTGTCAGGGCAATCCGGCACGCCAGAGGAAACGGCAACCAATTTCAAAGTCATGTTGCAGGCGCTGACCGCGAAATATTCGGTCAAGTCGTTCAAGCGCATGGGTATCGACTTGCCGGCCGAAATGGCCAAGGCGACCAAGGCGGGCAAGAACCCGGTGGACGCCCAGCTCGATCTCCTCGAAGGACTTATCAAGGGCGTCGACGATCCGATGCAGCAGGCCTTCATCTTGGGCAACGTGCTGCACAATCAGCAGGCGGGGTCTGCGACACAGGCGCTGCTGCAGAACCGCACGAAGCAGCGCGAGCTTTCCGGTTCGCTGCACGGAGTAGGTGCCGACAAGCTGCTGCGCGATTTCCAGTCGGCCATGGAGGGCTTGCAACCGCAGCTGAACCGGCTGTCGGCCGAGTGGCAGGTGTTCGAGATGCGGCTCGGCACCGGTCTCGCGCCTCTCATCAGCCCGGTTATCGGCGCCCTGCACGGCCTCAATGCGGCACTGGCTTGGATGGATGAGAGTTTGCCGGGTGTCACCACCGGCGTGCTGACCTGGGGTGGCGGCTTCGTCATGCTGATCACCGTGCTCGGCGTTCTGATCCCGCTCTTCAAGGCCTTTGGTGGTGGGGTCATGCTGCTGTTCAGCGGCGGCAAGCTGCTCGTAACCGTTCTGGCCGGGATCAGCCGCGGGCTCGTGGCGCTGCAACTGGCCGGAGGTCCGATCCTCTGGATCATCTCAGCGATCGCGGCCGCGGCCTACCTGATCTACCGCAACTGGGACACGCTCGGCCCCTATTTCAAGCAGCTGTGGCGCGACATCACGATCATCTTCCGGGTGTTCTGGGCGTGGCTGACAAGCTGGATCGGTCCTACCGCGACCGCTGTCGTCGAGGCTCTGAAAGCCGCGTGGAACGGTCTGTCAGAGTGGTTTAGCGCACTCTGGGCTCGTGTCGCGGCGCCGTTCGACGCCTTCCTCGAGAGGGTGCGCACCGGGATCGCCGAGCTGCGCCGCCTACTCCAGGGCGGCACGCCGGACAATACGCCCGTTCCGCCAGAGCCGGACGGTCGCGCCCCGCTTGGGGGCGTGCCTGGTCTGCGCCGGCAGTTGGACGAGAGCCCCTTTGGTGCGACCCCGATGAGCTATCGTCCAGGCGGCCGCGTCGGCTTCGAGCCGATCGAAATTCACGTCACGACAGACGGCAACGTTCGCGCCCAAGCGCCCCGGCGCATCCAGCCGATCGACCTCGGCCCCATGCCGAGCCGCGCCTAATGGACCGTTCCTGATGTCGGGCGCGCTCTCCGCCGTCTCCAGCTTCACGGGCAGCTCCATCGGCTCGTCGCTGCTCGGCCTCACCCGAACCGCCGCCTGGCGCGGCGTCACGTTCGACATGCTCGACAGCCGGCACACCGCCGGGCGGCGGTGGGCGCAGTTTCTGTTCCCCGGCCGGCCCGACACGATCCAGGAAGACCTCGGCGCCATGGACGGCCCGATCGAGGTCAACGCGCTGCTGATCGGCGACGACTGGCTGCGCCGGCAGAAGCGGATCGAGGCGGCCTGCAAGGCGGCCGGCCCGGGCACGCTGATCCACCCGTGGCTCGGCGAGATCAAGGTCACCCTGTCGAGCCCGGCCGAGTTCGGGTTCGACCACCAGAGGCAGCTGGTCTGCACCGTCACCTTCCACTTCCAGGTCTGGCAAGAGCGCAAGCCGCCGGCGCCCACCACGCTGGGCGGGCTGCTCGACGCGATCGACAACGCGATCGACGCGGCGACCCTCTACGTCGCCGGCGTGCTGGCGCCGATCGTCGGCGCGGTCGGCGCAGTGCTCGGCGTGGTGTCGATCGCGCAATCGGTCATGAGCCGGGTCGCCGGCGTCTGGACGGCGCTGCTGGGGCCGTCGCGCGCCGGCAGCGGGCAGGACGGTACCGGTACGCTCGCGGCGGCCGCGGCGGCGCCGCTCGATGCGCTGGACGGCGGGATCGCCTTGATTGCCGACGCCAATCTCGGCGCGCAATCGACCGGGTTGCTCGCCGCGGTGCCGGCGGCGCTGTCGCTGGCGGCCGACAGCGCGGCCGACCCGGCGA
>CAZZVQ010000082.1:1208-23440 GCA_964657565.1 uncultured Acetobacteraceae bacterium | reverse complement strand
ACGACGCGGTCAAGGCCGGCGTGACGATCAATGGGCTGGCCATCATCAACGAGCACCCGGTCAGCTACACCTTCGCGCACGTCCAGCCGCCGGGCGGGCTGACCAATTGGTATGCCGAAAACGTGACCGGCGGCACCGGCAGCTTCGTCGTCGAGGTACGGTCTTTCCAAGCCTTCGGTGAGGCCATGACCCGCAAGCTCCTGAACGAGATCGCCGATCGTAGCGGACGTGAACGACACGCGGCCCGGTGAGGCTGCCAACAGCTACAATTTACGCGCCAGTTCGGCCGCCATCGGCCGCCCGGTCAGGTAACCCTGAACGTAGGGGCAGTGCATGCGACGAAGGTGCTCGAGCTGGTCTTCGGTCTCGACCCCTTCGGCGACGACCCGCATGTTGAGCCGCCTGCCTAGCAGCAAGATCGCCTCGACGATGGCGTCGGACTCGAGGTCTTTTCCGAGACTGCGAACGAAAGAACCGTCGATCTTCATTTTCTGGAACGGGAACCGGCGCAAGTAACTCAGACCGGCATGGCCGGCGCCGAAATCGTCGAGCGTCAGGCCCACGCCGATCCGCTGCAACGCCGTCATCGTCTCGAGCACCGGCCCGGTATTCTCGAGCAGGATCCCTTCGGTCACCTCCAGGTCCAGCCGCTCGGGCGGCAGGCCGGATCGTGCCAGCACGTCCCGCACCGTTCCAACGATATCATCGCCTTGGAACTGCGCCGGCGACAGGTTGACCGAGACGGTCCGGTTGTTCGACCAACTCGCCGCTTCGAAACAGGCCCATTCCAGAGCCGAGCGGCCCAGCGTGACGATCATCCCCGTCGCCTCCGCGACCGGGATGAACAGGCTGGGCGACACCTCACCCCGGTTCCGGTCGAACCACCGGAGCAGCGCCTCGTAGCCGATGATCGCGCCCGTCTCGACCGCGACGATCGGCTGATACCACAGCCTGAACCCGTCGCCGCCGATCGCGTCCCGCAAGGACTGCTCGAGTTGGAAGCGCTCCTCCCGCGCCGCCGTCATCGAGGGCGTATAGTGACTGACCTGGTTCCGCCCGGCATCTCTGGCGCGATTGAGCGCGATATCGGCATTCCGGAGCAGCTTCGCCGCCGGCGTGCTCGCCTCGGCGACGACGACGCCGATCGACGAAGTGATCGAAAGTCTGACGCCATCAATGACGTGCGGCTCGTCGAGGGCGCGCAATAGCCGGTCGGGCAAGCTCTCGGCGTCGCTGGCCTGCAGGATCGCGAACGTGTCGCCACCGACCCGGCACACCATGTCGTCGGCGGCACAGACGGCTTTGAGACGTTTCGCCACCTCCACCAGGATCAAGTCGCCCGTATCGTGCCCGCGAGCATCATTCAGCAGGCGAAAACGGTCGAGACTGAGATAGAGCAGCGTCGTGGCGCGATCCTGCTGCGAAGCGCCGGACCGCTTCTCCAAAACCCTCTGCAGCGACAGCCGGTTCGGCAGCCCGGTCAACTCGTCGTACAGCGCCGCCCGCTCGATCATCGACTGCGCCAGCTTGCGCTCCGTCACGTCGGTGAACGTTCGGACCATGCCGCCACCCTGCAACGGCTGCGACCGCACCTCGATCACGATCCCATTCGGCCTCTCACGCTCATAAAATTGCGGCCGATCGAGAATACCACCCGCCCGAACGAAATCCTGGAAGGTCGTGTCGGTGCGCCTGAACTCCTCGGTTTCCCATTGATGTTGCAAGACCCTCGTGAATGGCGGCCGTGCGGCGAGCATGTCCTCCGGCAGACCGAGCATCTCAGCCACCCGACCATTGTAGACCGAAAGGGTGCCGCTGCCGTCGACCATCAGGATGCCCTGGTCGATATGGTTCAGCGTTGTCGAGAGTGCATTTATCCGCTCCTCGAGCGACGCCACCCGCGCCTCCACCGCCTCTGCCGTCGCCTGCAACCCACTGTCCTGCCGCTGTAGTCTGACCCGGTGTTGATGCCTGTATGCAAGCCGCCAGCCAAGCAAAGCCACGCAAATTGTTATTGCGACGAAGATCAAGACAGGTCCAAAATCTCGCCGAGATGCAAATTGGGTAAGCACATGAGCTCCCAGCCGCATCGCAACACTATGTCTCCAGACATTTCGGCCATCCTGCGGTCAAATCGAAGAGTGAGACAACATGATCCTATGCTATTGTTACTGTTGCAACGATTCTACGGCCAGAACGTTTTAGAGACCCTCGCCCGGCGAAGTCACATCTTGAGCAGCCGCCTTACTCGCGCTCCTACCGAGTAAGGGTGCCACGCCGGTGCCGCACTGAGCCAGTGCAGCCAACGGCGCGAATTTGCCAGACTCAACTTGTATCGATCTGCCCCGGCCAGGAAATCGTACAGCGCGACCCCCTGCGAACGATAGGACTCGATGGCGAGATAATGCGATGTCAGCCCAGGCTTCTGCTGCGGCGTGGCCGCCGCGTAATCGAAGCCGCTCTGATAGGCCGACACAACGTTATTATGGCGGAAATTCATCAGATAGCCGACCACCGCATCCCCCGCGGTGACCCGGAGTAAGTCGACCTCGCCGAGCGGAATGCCGGTCTCGAGCAGTGTTTGGTAGAACCGTCGCACCTCTGCTGTCGCGAAGGCGCCTCTCTTCCCCCGGGCCTGCCAGGTGATGTTGTGCAACGCGACCATCTTGGCGAAAAACGCCCTCCCCTCCTCGACCGTCTCGGCGCGACGGATCGCCAACTCACCCTGAGCCGCATAGAGCCGAAGCGACCGGCGAAGCTGGTGGCGGGTGTTTCGGCTCAGGAACTCGACGAACGGTTGACCTCTGTCCAGGGCCTTCAAATTGGTAAACGGCGCCATCCGCCGCGATTTCTCATCGACCAGTCCGCCCGTCATCGCCGCCGCGTCGGCACAATCCGGCCCAACGCCCGAGAGGACCAGGCGACGCGGATGCATCGGCAGCGAGCCGATCGGCCCCCTCATCGCCTCCGTGAACAGGGCCGCAAGCACGGCCTGGCGCAACACCGGGTCAGCAATGGCGACGAGCGGTCCATTGTGTTCGACGAAAATGGATGCGAGAAGCGGATCGATGCTCTCCTGGAGGTGCAAGGAGCTCCCATCGCGCCGGCTGGCCGCGCGATTGAACAGCGCGAGCGCTATGAGTTCGTCATCCCGGCGCATTTCGAGCAGGACCGGGTCGGGATAACGCTCGGCCGCCATACAACCGACCCAACTCCAGTCCTGGAAATACGATCCGCCGGACTGCTTCGCCAGGGCGCGCCACCGCACCTCGAGGCGATCGAGGCCCGACTGGTCGAGCACTGGGCGTGACATCGTTGTTTTGAACATGCGAGGCGTTACATACCCACAATCAGGAGCGGTCGCATCTTCTTACCCGCGGTGATGACGAGCAGGTCGCTATCGCAGGAGGCAGGTTGCTCAACCTCGTAGTGGACATCCTTCTGCCGCCGGGAAGTCTTGCAATCCTTGCGCTCGTGCTTCTGCTCGGCGGTCGGCCCGGCCGCGTCGGCGCCGGAATCGTTCTCGCGGTGCTGATCTGCCTCGGCCTGCCGATCGTCGCCACCGCGCTGCTCAACAGTCTCACCCCATCATCAGCGACCACGACGGGAGCGGAACCGGCGGCCATCGTCATTCTCTCCGCCGACGCGACCCGGATCCAGGGTGCCGTCGACCTCGACCCGGGGCCGCTGACCCTCGATCGGATCCGGGCTGGCGCGGCACTGGCGCGCCGCACCGGACTGCCCATCCTCGTCTCCGGCGGGGCCATCGTCGACGCGACGACGACGCTCGCCGCGATGATGACGACGAGCTTGCGCGACGATTTCGGGCTCACGACACGCTGGCGAGAGGATCGCTCCCGCGACACCTGGGAGAACGCGGAGTTCTCCGCGGCAATGCTGCACGATGCAGGCATCCGGCGCATTTACCTGGTCACGCATGATTGGCACATGCGACGATCTTTGCTGGCGTTCCGCCACTTTGGCCTCGATCCGGTGCCCATCTCGGTGCGGCCTCCTTACACGCCTCCATTCTCCTGGCGCCGCCTGATCATCAGCCCTGTCGCATGGTTCAACAGCTACATCGGGCTCCATGAATGGGTCGGCCTCGCCTATTATGCGACCCGTCGATGAACGATCCGTTAAAGCTGCAGGTCCGGCATGAGGTTGCAGACTTAGGGCCTGAATGGGATCCCTTGTTCGCAGCCGGTGCGGGTCTCCAATCGAGCCGCGCCTGGCTTGACGCCAGTATAGAGGCAGCGCTCCCGGCTGGGGCGCGGCCGCACCTGCTTGCTGTATCGGATCAAGCCGGGCCGCTTGCCCTCATCGCGATGATGGCCGGCCCCGGCCGCACCTCGGGGTCGCTTACGACACCTTATACCTGTCTCTATCAACCGCTGATTCGCCCGGGCACCCCCCTCGAGGCCCTCACCCTGCACCAGGTCGGGACCTATTGCCGCCAATGGCCGCTCACACGGTTCGAGGCGCTCGATCCCGATTGGGCCGGTATCGGCATGCTGCGGCGCAGCTTTGCCCGCGCGGGCCTGGCCAGCCGCATCTTCGCCCATTTCGGCAATTGGTTCGAACCGATCGCGACCCGCTCCTGGGACACTTACCTAAAATCCCGGCCCGGGGCGTTGCGCGAGACCATCCGCCGGCGAACCCGGGCGGCAGATCGCGCCGGGATGTCCATAAGGATCGCGCGCGAGGGCCCGGAGCTGGCGGCCGCGCTCAGCGACTACGAAGCGGTTTATGGTTGCAGTTGGAAACAGCCTGAACCCTACCAGCGGTTCAATGACGCTCTGGTGAGAGCGCTCGCACGGACGGGCGTCCTGCGCATCGCGATCATGCGGAGCGGCGAAACCCCGATCGCGGCGCAATATTGGTCGGTCGCCCGCGGCTCGGCCACAATCCTGAAATTGGCACATGACGAACAATTTAAGTCGATTTCGCCTGGAACCGTACTGACTGCCGCCACAATCCGCGAGCTTATTGAGGTGGATGGGGTGACGGAGTTGGATTTTGGCCGCGGTGACGATCCCTACAAACGAGACTGGGCGAGCCATCGTCGCCCAAGGATCGGTCTCGTGACCCTGAATCCATGGACACCGACCGGCCTGAGCGGCTTGATCGCGCACGATGCGGGCGCGCTGATACGGCGGGCGAAGGCGCTGTACGCGCATCGTAAATTTAAGATTGACCAGCTCGGTCCTGCCGAAACCTAATATTAAGGATTCCAAGATAAAACCAAATGGCTGATTTCGACGCAGACTTTAAGGAGCGTGAGTTGGAGACCTATGCCGTTACGGGTGGAGCTGGCTTCATCGGCTCACACTTGGCTGACGCGCTCCTCCGCGCAGGCTACGGCGTGAGAGTGATCGACGATTTCTCGACGGGCCGGATCGACAACCTCGACGAGCGATGCGAGGTCGTCCGCGGCGATGTTCGTGACCCGGCCCTGGTCCGACGTGCGTTGATCGGCGTCAGCGGTTGCTTTCATCTCGCGGCAATCGCCTCCGTCGTGCGCGGCAACGAAGACTGGATCGGCACGCACCAGGTCAATCTCGGCGGCTTCATCAACGTCATGGACGCCTCGCGTCAGCTTGGCGGGATCCCGGTCGTGTATGCCTCATCGGCTGCCGTGTACGGCAAGGTGTCCGGCGTGGCCACGGAGACAGGGCCGTCCGCGCCGTTGACGGCCTATGGCGCCGACAAACTGGGGTGCGAGCTGCATGCCAGGGCCGGAGCCCTCGTGCACCAGATCCCGTCGCTCGGCTTCCGCTTCTTCAACGTGTACGGTCCGCGCCAAGACCCGGCATCACCGTATAGCGGCGTGATCTCCATCTTCGCGCAAGCCATCTCCGCCGGTCGGCCGATCGAGATTCACGGCACCGGGCAGCAGACCCGGGATTTCGTCTTCGTCGGCGATATCATCGAGTTTCTCGTCGCCGGCATGAACGCGCTCCGCGATGGGCGGGACGGAGAAGATTGGGCCGGATTGGTCCTGAACGCCTGCACCGGCCGGGAGACGTCGGTCGCCGGCATGGCGACGACGATCGGCGACATACTCTCGTGCGTGCCAGCGGTCAGATACGGATCAGCCCGGTCCGGGGACATCGAGCGCTCGGTCGGCGCACCGGAGCGAGCCGCAGCGATGCTGGGAGTGTGCGCGAGCACTCCATTGCGCGATGGGCTGGTGGAAACCCTGGCGAGTTTTCGAGGCCAGAAGAGCTTGCAACGGGCCTGAGTGCCGTGTCCAATCAGAGTGGTGTCAACAGGTGTTTTCAGGCGTGTAGCTCAGTGGCAGAGCGCTGCTATTACATGGCAGAGGCCGGGGGTTCGACTCCTTCCACGCCTACCAAATTTTTGTGGTATGTAGCCGCATCGTCAAATGTTTTGGAGGCCAGGGCTTTTTCATGACCAGCCGGCTACTTCGGGTGTTGACCCTCTTTCCGATCCTCACTGGGCTGCTTGCAGCATGCTCATCAACCCCTCCCGTCAATCAGGTGGTCCCGGCGAACCTGCCGTATGTGATCGGACCTGGCGACACCATGGGCATTTACGTGTTCCGCAACCCGGAACTCAGTACGACGGCAGTCGTGGCCCCCGATGGGCGCATCTCGTTGCCGCTGGTCCCCGACATCGTCGCGAATGGCAGAACCGCGCCGGAACTCGCGAAGGACATCGAGGGGCGGCTGAAGGAATACGTCAAGGAGCCTAAAGTTTCCGTGATCGTGAACGGCTTCGTCGGTCCCTCCAGCCGTCAGGTCCGCGTTATCGGCGAGGCGACGGATCCCGTCGCGATCCCCTATCGCGATCAGATGACGTTGCTCGACGTCATGATCTCGACCAAGGGGCTGACGCGGTTTGCCGCAGGCAACCGCGCCGTCATCATCCGCCGCTACGGCGGTCCGCGCCAGGTGATCCCCGTCCGTCTCAGCGACCTCATCAAAGACGGTGACATCGATCAGAACGTGACGATGGCTCCGGGCGACGTCCTTCTAATCCCGCAAACCTACTTCTGACGGCTTAAACGATGTACCAAACCCAACTGCTTATCAGAAAGCAGCTTTCGGCAGCGTGGCGCTATCGCTGGCCAGCAGTGTTCCTGGGCTGGCTGGTCTGCGCTGTCGGTTGGGTTGGTGTGATGAAGATCCCCAACACCTATGAGGCCGACGCGCGCCTCTATATCGACGCGGACGCCATCCTGACGCCGCTGCTGCGAGGGATCTCGATGGATTCCTCGCTGCAGGCGCAGGTCGATCTGTTGTCTCGCACCCTCATGAGCCGCCCAAACCTCGAAAAGCTCGTGTCCAAGACCGACCTGAACCTTCAGGTCGACACGCCGGCCGAGAAGCAAGCGCTCGTCGCAAGGCTTGGCACCGACATCAAGTTGGTGCCGCAAACTCGAAACCTGTTCGTCATCACTTACCGCAACGAGAACCCCAAGCTTGCGTATGACATCGTACAGGCGATGCTGACGGGGTTCGTCGAGGGGAAGGCGGGCAACAACCGCAGCGATCTCGAGAATGCGAACCGCTTCATCGAGAGCCAACTCGGCTTCTACGAGCGTCAGTTACGCGACGCAGAGCGGCGCCGCGCCGAGTTCCGCGCCCGTTACACCGATCTTCTCCCGGGCGATACCGGCACGAGCCGGCTCCAGGGGGCGGTCGAAGCTGTTCGGTCGCTCAGCGGTCAAATTGCGGATGCTCAGGCTCGCCGCGTGTCACTCGCCAAAGAGTTGGCGGGCACCCCTCCCCTGCTCGTGTCCGAGTCTGCGCCGAGTTCTGGCGGCGGGGGATCATCGCGCTTGGCAGCTGAGGAGCAAAAGCTGAGTGAGATGCGCCTGCGCCTCACCGACGCGCACCCTGACATCATCGCTCAGCGGCAAATCATCGCCGCGCTGCGGTCTGGTAAGCTCGGCCGGGATACGACCGATGCGCCGCGTGCCCCGGTTGCGAGTTCCCCTGCCGTGGCGAACCCGGTCTACGAACAACTGAAGGTCCGTCTGGTCGATACCGACGCGTCGATTTCTTCGCTGCAGCGGCAATTGGCCGACGCCACGAAGGAACGCGACCGTTTGGACGCGATAGCCAAAACGGCCCCGGGTTTGCAGGCCGACGCGCTGAACCTCGATCGCGATTACGGGGTATTGCAGACCAACTACTCGGCCCTGCTCGCCCGTCGCGAGTCCATGCGCATTTCTGCAGCGGCCGAGGCTAACGCAGACCAGGTCAAGATCCAGGTGATCGAGCCGCCGCTGGTCCCGACGATACCTGTGGCACCGCAGCGTAGTAAGTTGGTCACCGGAGTTTTAGTGGCTGGGCTGGCGGCCGGGATTGGGTTGGCGCTTCTGCTCGTTCAACTGGATCAGTCATTTCATACGACCGACGATCTGCGCGATCTTGGCTATCCCGTGGTTGGCGGTGTGTCTCTGCTTGGGGGGACCGTGCCGCTATTCCGTCGGCTCGTGACCGTCAGCAGTTTTGTGGGCGCGGTCATGCTGCCCTGCATCATCTATGGCGGCTTACTAATCCGGCTTATTCGAAGCGGCTCTGCCTAGAAGACTGCTGAAAACTGGATCAGTCAGTCTGACCGCGAAGTTCGGCTTCAGCCCAAAGACACCGCACAATGTGGACGGTTCGCCGATGACCTGGGTGATCGGATAGAGGGCCGACCAGGCGGGGACATCGGCGTAGTCCTCCTCCTCGTCGGCGACGTGCTTGTCGCGGATCTTGCCGGAGGCGGTTTCGATCTCCATGCCGATCATGGTGGTCGCCTTGAACTCGTGGGGGTTCGGCCGGCGGATCAGCTTGGAGCGGCCGGGGTAGATGCGGTCGACAAAGTTGTCCATCAGGCGGAGCTTCTCGGCCTGGTCGTCGATGAGGTGGGCGGTGCCGAAGGCCATGGCGGCCCGGTAGTTGACCGAGTGATGGAAGCCGGGCCGGGCCATCACGAGCGAGTCGATATGCGTGACCGTGAGGCAGACGGGCAGGCCCGGGCCCTGCGTGCGGACCATGCGGCTGGCCGACGAGCCGTGCCAGTATAGATGGTCGCCTTCGCGCCAGAAGCTGGTGGGCGTGCAATAGGGCCGGCCGTCGATCACACAGGAGATGTGGCAGACCAACGCGGCGTCGAGAATTTCGTAGATCGTCTTCTTGTCGTAGCGGCCGCGGTCGGCATGCGCTTGACGCGGTTGACGTTGGTCTTCTCGAACGTGTCGGTGTCGCGAGCCTCGAAATCGGCCATGGCGGTTGCCCCATAAGCGCTATTGTGGCGCAGCATCGGGCGGTTAAGGTCCAACCGGAAGAGCCAGTTTGGGCTGAACGGATTGGGCCAGTATGGGACGCAAGGTCCGTCGCAGCGCGACGCTGGAGATCGTGCTGGATGCGGCGAAGGCCGGGTCGCTGCAGCGGCAGATCGGGGCGCAGTTGCGCGCGGCGATCCTGGAGCGGCGGCTGCTGCCGGGGACCCTGCTGCCGTCGTCGCGGCTGATGGCGGCCGAGTTTAACTGCGCGCGCGGGACGGTCTCGGCGGCGATCGAGCAGTTGGTCGCGGAAGGGTACCTGGTCAGCCCCGCGGCCTCGGGGATCACGGTGGCGGCGAACCTGCCGGACGACATATTGACCGCGCCCGCCGTCAACGCGGCGCCGGCCCCGGTGGTTCGGCCCGTGGCGGTCGAGCGGGAGGAGCCGGCGTCGTTTCCGGTGGGGCAGCCGGACCGGGAGGCGCTCCCGTTTCCGCTGTGGGCCAAATTGCTGGAGCGCGAGTGGCGGCGACCGGGTTGGGCGATCGCGGGGACGCCGGACCCGTTCGGGAATCCCGGGTTGCAGCAGGCGGTCGCGCAGCATCTCGGGGCGGCGCGGGGCTTCATTTGTGGGCCGGAGGCGGTGGTGATCACGGGCGGGGTGCGACAGAGCATCGCGCTGTTCGCGCGGGTGGTGCTCGGGGCCGGGGACGCCGCGTGGATCGAGGATCCCGGCTATCCGGGGATGCAGGAGGGGCTGGCGGAGGCGGGGATCCGGCCGGTGCCGGTGCCGATCGACGCGGCGGGCTTTTCGGTGGCGGCGGGGCTGGAGCTGGCGCCGGAGGCGCGGCTGGCGGTGGTGGTGGTGCCGTCGCACCATTTCCCGCTCGGGGCCGTGCTGACGCTGCAGCGGCGGCTCGAGTTGCTGCATTGGGCGGAGCGGCCGGCCGCTGGCGCCGTTGCGGGCGCTCGATCGGAGCGCCCGGGTCGCCTATCTCGGGAGCTTTTCGAAGATCCTGTTTCCGGCGCTGCGGTTGAGCTTCCTGGTGCTGCCGGCCGGGCTGGTCGAGGCGGCGCGGCGGGTGATTGCGAGCAAGGGCTCGGGGGCGTCGCTGCTGGGTCAGGGCGCGTTGGCGCGGTTCATCGGCGATGGTCATTTCGCCGTGCACCTGCGGCGCACCCGACTGCTGTACGCGGCGCGGCAGGAGATGCTGATCGAGGCCGCGTCGCGCCATCTCGCCGGCCAGCTCCGCATCGAACGCGACCCGGGCGGCATGCATTTGATCGGCCGGCCTGCCAAAAACGCTGGCTTCGATGATGTGCAAGTGGCCGCGGCGGCGTTGAGGCATGGGGTGAAGACCGGGCCGTTGTCGACGTATTACCAAGCGTCGGCTCCGTCGCACGGGCTGATCCTGGGCTATGCTGGAACGCCGGAACGGATGATCGAGCCGGCCATCCAGCGTCTCGCGAAGTCGGTGCCCTCGCGTTAATCGGCATCTGCACAGACTTTAAGCGGACGGGGCGGTATTTGGCCGGAATCGGCCCTGAGAGCCTGGCCCGATTATTGCGGAACGACATTCAGCTTGACCTCAACCCAAACCGAGGCGCCCGCGCTCATGGTGACCATTCCGGCTCGCCCCTCCGACTTCCAGTTCAGGCCGGCGGCGTGTGCGCTGGTGATCATCGATATGCAGCGGGACTTTCTCGAGCCGGGCGGGTTCGGGTCTTCACTCGGAAACGACGTTAGGCTGTTGCGCCGGGCCATCGAGCCGAATGTCCATTTACTCGCGGCTTGGCGCAAGGCCGGATTGATGGTGATCCATACGCGCGAGGGGCATCGGCCGGATTTGTCGGATCTGCCGGCGGCCAAGCATGCGCGGGGTGGGGCCGGGCTGCGGATCGGCGATGCCGGGCCAATGGGGCGCGTGCTGATCCAGGGGGAGCCCGGGCATGACATCATTCCCGAACTCGCGCCGGCGCGGGGCGAGGTGGTGATCGATAAGCCCGGCAAGGGGGCGTTCTACAATACGGGGCTCGCCGAGCTGGTTCGGGAACAGGGGATTACCCAGCTCGTCGTGACCGGGGTGACCACCGAGGTGTGCGTTCATACGACGGTGCGTGAAGCCAACGACCGCGGGCTCGAGTGCCTCGTCGTCGGAGATTGCTGCGCTTCCTACTTTCCGGAGTTCCACGAGACCGGGTTGCGCATGATTGCGGCGCAGGGCGGTATCTTCGGGTGGGTGGCGGAGTCCGCCGCGATCCTGCCGGTGCTCGCCGAGCTTGATGCATTGCAGGGAGCTTCCGCATGAGCGCTTTCGTCGCGACGAGCCGGCCTAAATTCTGGGTGCCGGGGGATTGGAACGCGCTGTTCGGCTTCGGCACCAATATCCTGGTCAACATCCTGGTGCTGACGGCGCTACTGCGGTTCGTGCTGCAGATGCCGGACGCGCTGGTGTTCGGGCGCGTCCTGCCGGCGCTCGGGCTGATGCTCTGCCTGTCCACTTGTTACTACGCGTTCCTCGCCTGGCGCCTGGCCAAGCGGACGGGGCGGACCGACGTCTGCGCCCTGCCCTCCGGCTTCTCCGTGCCGCACATGTTCGTCGTGGTGTTCGTGGTCATGCTGCCGATCAAGCTCGTCACCAACGACCCGGTCCAAGCGTGGGAGGCCGGGCTGACCTGGGTGTTCGTGCAGAGCTTCCTGCTGATGATCGGCGGCTTCATCGGCCCGACCATCCGCAGGATCACGCCGCGGGCCGCCCTGCTCGGCTCGCTGGCCGGCATCGCGATCACGTTCATCGCGATGAGCCCGGCGGCGCAGATCTTCTCGACGCCGATCATTGGCGTAGTGTGCTTCGCGATCATCCTCGCGAGCTGGTTCGGGGGCGTCCGGTATTTCGGCGGCGTGCCGGGCGGGCTGGTTGCGATCGCGGTCGGGACTGTGATTGCCTGGCTCTCGACCGGCGTTGGCCTGGGTTACGGCGGGCTGACCATTGCCGGCATCGGCAGCGCGGTGGCGAATTTCGGCTTCTCGGTGCCGCTGCCGGCGGTCGAGCACGTGTTCGGCGGGTTCAAGTATCTCGGGATCATCCTGGTCACCGCGATCCCGTTCGGCATCTACGATTTGATCGAGGCGCTGGACAACGTCGAGAGCGCGTCGGCGGCGGGCGATTCGTTCCCGACCACGCAGGTGTTGTGCGCGGATGGGGTGGTCAGCCTGATCGGCTGCCTGCTGGGCAATCCGTTCATCAACGCGGTCTATATCGGGCACCCCGGCTGGAAGGCGATGGGCGGGCGGATCGGCTACTCCGCCGTCACCGGCATCGTGATGCTGGTGTTGACCTGGTTCGGCATCATCGCGCTGCTGTCGGCGCTGATCCCGGTGGTCGCGATCCTGCCGATCCTGCTCTACATCGGGATGCTGATCGGCTCGCAGGCGTTCTCGGAATCGCCGCACCGGCACGCGCCGGCGGTGGTGCTGGCGCTGATCCCGCAGATCGCCGAATGGGGCAAGACCATGATCGACAACGCGCTGGGGGCAGCGGGCACGAGCGTCGAGGCGGTCGGGTTGCCGAAGCTGGCGCAGGTGGGCGTGCTGTATCATGGGCTGGAGACGCTGGGTGCGGGGGCGACGCTGGCGGGGATCATGCTGGGGTCGGTGACGGTGTTCATCATCGACCGGGCGCTCGACAAGGCGGCGTATTTCGCGGCGGCGGGGGCGGTGCTGACGTTCTTCGGCTTCATCCATGGGCCGGGGATCGGCATCGGGCGGTCGCCGGACGTGGCGATCGGGTATCTGGGCGTGGCGGCGATCCTGTTCGCCTGTCACAAATACGCGGTCGTGGCGCCGGCGGTGGCGCACGCGGACGAGGTGCCCAGCGCCGCGGAGTAGGCGAAGGGTTCGGCAGGCTGGACCACCCATCACGCTCCGAGCCATTTTATCGTCACCCCCGGGCTTGACCCGGGGGCCCACGGTGCCGCTAGCCCGTTGTTTTGAAGCGAAGTGCCTGCCGCCCTGGGTTGCCGGGTCAAGCCCGGCAATGACGGGTTTGAGGGCGGCCTCATGATGTGTGCATCCGGTAGCCCGGAGGGAGAGGGCTTTTCGGGTGACGAAATGCTGACCAGGGGGAGCGTGTGCCAGCCGCTGATTCGGCCTAGCACTCACTCCGGGGCGTCGTAGCTCGGCGCGCCTTACGGAGTGAGCAGCATGTCTGAAGACCATCTCCTGCAAGATTTAGCTGTCGGCATCGAGGCGAGCGGGGAGCGGACCGAGTTCGACTCCATGGGGACGATGGCGGTGCCGGCGGACCGGTATTGGGGGGCGCAGACGCAGCGGTCGCTGCATCATTTTTCCATCGGGTCGGACAAGATGCCGCTCGAGGTGTATCGCGCCTATGGGGTGGTGAAGAAGGCTTGTGCGCTGGTGAACCGGGAGTTCGGCGGCCTGCCGGGCTGGAAGGCGGAGGCGATCGTGCGGGCGGCGGACGAGGCGATCGGCGGGGCGCTGGACGCGCATTTTCCGCTGTTCGTGTGGCAGACCGGGTCGGGCACGCAGTCGAACATGAACATCAACGAGGTGCTGTCGAACCGGGCGATCCAGTTGTTGGGGGGCACGCTGGGCAGTCAGAAGCCGGTGGGGCCGAACGACGACGTCAATATGGGGCAGTCGTCCAACGATACGTTTCCGGATGCGATGCATGTCGCCACGGTGACGTATCTCGACGAGCGGCTGATCCCGGAGTTGGACAAGCTTGCGGCCTGCATCGAGGCCAAAGCGGCTTCTTGGATGGACGTGGTCAAGATCGGGCGGACGCATTTGCAAGATGCGGTGCCGCTGTCGGTGGGGCAGGAATGGTCGGGCTGGGCGGCGCAGATTCGGGCGGCGCTGGCCGAGGTGAGGCGGTCGCGCGAGGGGTTGTACGAGCTGGCGGTGGGGGGCACGGCGGTGGGGACCGGGCTGAATGCGCCGCCCGGGTTCTCGCGGGCGGTGGCGGCGAAGATCGCGGAGCTGACGGGTAAGCCGTTCGTGACGGCGCCGAACAAGTTCATGGCGCAGGGCTCGCTGGACGCGATGGTGCGGGCATCGGCGGCGCTGCGGGGCGTTGCGGTGGCGGTGATGAAGATCGCCAACGACATGCGGTGGCTGGCGTCGGGGCCGCGGTGCGGGCTGGGGGAGCTGAAGCTGCCGGACAACGAGCCGGGCAGCAGCATCATGCCGGGGAAGGTCAACCCGACGCAGTGCGAGGCGATCGTGATGATCGCGATCCAGGTGATCGGGGACGATACGGCGGTGGCGTTCGCCGGGAGCCAGGGCAATTTCGAGCTGAACGCGATGCGGCCGATCATCATCAACAACGTGCTGCATGCGGCGCGGATATTGGCGGATGGGTGCGAGATGTTCCGGCGGCACTCGGTGGAGGGGACGGAGCTGAACCGGGAGACGATCGAGGGGTATATCGGCAATTCGCTGATGTTGGTCACGGCGTTGGCGCCGGTGATCGGGTACCAGGCGGCGGCGCATATCGCCGAGGATGCGGCGGCGCACGGGACGACGCTGCGGGAGGCGGCGCTGAAATCGGGCCAGGTGACGGAGGCGCAGTATGCGCAGGCGATCCAGCCGCGGGAGATGATCGGGCACGGTCTCGCGGGCGCTTGACGATGTAGATGGTCTGCGGCTTGCATCGATGGGCCGACGACAAGGAAGCTCATCGTGTATGCCGACACTCTGATCGAAGGACGCATCTGGTGCGGGCTGCACGAGGGGTGGGCGGAGGCGATGGCGCTGCATGGCGAGCGGATCGTGGCCGTGGGGGAGCGGGCGGCGGTGCGGGCGTTGGCTGGGGCGGGAACGCGGCGGATCGATCTCGGGGGCCGGGTCGCGATACCGGCGTTCAACGACGCGCATCAGCATCTGCTGCCGCTCGGGTTGAACATGACGTATGTGAATTTGCGGCCGGAGCATGTGACCACGCTCGACGAGTTGCTGGGGCGGATTGCCGAGGCGGCGCAGGCGGCGCCGCGGGGCGCTTGGGTGTTGGGGCGAGGGTACGATCATAACGAGTTGGATGTGCGGCGGCATCCCACGGCCGACGAGCTTAGCCGGGCGGCGCCGGACAACCCGGTGCTGGTGCGGCGGACGTGCGGGCATATGGCGGTGGCCAACGCGGCGGCGCTGGCGGTGGCGGAGGTCGGGCATAATACGCCGGACCCGGAAGGTGGGGTGATCGAGCGGCGGGACGGGAAGCTGACCGGGTTGTTCCAGGAGCGGTCGATGCGGCTGTTGTATGACCGGGTGCCGGAGCCGAGCGATGCGGCGCTGGTCGACGCGATCGAGCGGGCCGGGCGGCATATGAACGAGCTCGGGTTCACGGCGGTGATGGACGCCAATGTGGGCATGTCGGGCGGGTTCCGGGAGATCGCGGCGTATCGGACGGCACTGGCGGAGGGGCGGTTGCCGGTAAGGACTTGGATCTGTCTGGCGGGGAATCCGGAGGGGGTGGCGGAGCAGGCGTGGGCGGCGGGGATCCGGCCGAACGATGGCTGCGACATGCTGCGGTTCGGGGCGATGAAGGTGTTCGCGGACGGATCGGCGGGTGGGCTGACGGCGGCGATGCACGAGCCGTATCTGCAGGGCGGGACGGGGGTGTTCTGCTTTCCGGAGGCGACGATGCGTGGGTTGTTGCGCCGGTATCACCAGCAGGGGTGGCAGTTGGCGATCCATGCGATCGGGGATGCGGCGATCGAGCAGGTGCTGTTGGGGATGGAGGCGGCGGATGAGGCCGGGCTGCCGGTGGCGGGGCGGCGGCATCGGATCGAGCATTGCGGATTCCTGACGCCCGGGCAGAAGGCGCGGATGGCGGCGCGGGGGATCGAGCCGGTGCCGCAGCCGGTGTTCATCTACGAGTTCGGCGATTTGTATGTGACCAATTTGGGCGAGGAGCGGGCTGGGGCGTCGTATCCGATGCGGGATTGGCTCGATGCGGGGCAGCATCCGGCGGCGAGTTCGGATGCGCCGGTGTCGTCGACCGATCCGTTCCAGAACCTGTTCACCATGGTGACCCGGCGGACGAACAAGGGGACGGTGATCGGAGCGGAGCAGGCGATCTCGCTCGATGAGGCGGTGCATTGCCTGACGTATTGCGGGGCCTATACGCAGTTCGCCGAGGATCGGCGCGGGCGGCTGCGGCCGGGGATGCTGGCTGACGTGACCGTGCTGTCGCGCGACATCTTTGCCGAGGGGGCGGAGACGCTGCGGCAGACGGAGGCGGACCTCGTGCTGCTGGGCGGGCGGGCGGTGTTCGATCGTCATGGTGTCATGACCCCGTGATCCGCCACATCGCACGAGGCGCAGCTGCGGGTCATCGAGCGGGCGGCGTCGCTGGATCGGGACCGGCGATCGGTGGATCAGGTGAGCCCCCTCACCTTCGCCACGGCGTGAGCGCCGATGACGCGAGCTGTTGACGCTGACACGTTATCTCTATCTCGTCGCTGGCCTCGCTGAGCCTGGAGCGGCGAGTCCGGGCCGCGGGTGACGAGTTTGACCATTAAGGACCGTTGCAATGCAACGATTTACACTACGGGGAGCAGTTGACGATGGCGAAGTATGAGGTCGGCGCGATGCCGGCAGCGATCAGCGCGGAGGTGATCGCGCTGTTGGAGCAGACCGAGACGGCGACGGTCGGGCATTGGCGGCATTGGGGGTTTTGCGACCGGGGGATCCAGCCGTTGCTGCGGCGGCGCCGGGTTGCGGGGACGGCGGTGACGCTGATGATTCCGGGGCCGGATAGCACGCTGCTGCATCATGCGCTCGGGTTGCTGCGGCCGGGGGACATCCTGCTGGTCGATCGGTTGGGGGACGACCGGCATGCGTGCTGGGGCGGTGGGGTGACGGTGGCGGCGAAGGCGTCGGGGGCGAAGGCGGGCGTGGTGGATGGGCCGTGCACCGACATGGAGGAGATCGAGGCGTCGGATTTCCCGATGTGGTGCCGCGGGATGGCGCCGATCACGACGCGGATCTACGACCTTGGCGGGGCGCTGAACCGGCCGATCAGCATCGGTGGGGCGGTGGTGATGCCGGGGGATGCGGTGCTGTGCGACGACACTGGCGTGCTGGTGTTGCCGCCGGGCGAGGCGGAGGCGGAGGCCCGGCGGGCGATCGAGACGCAGGCGCGTGGGTTGACGACGCAGGACCGGGTGACGCGGGGGGAGAAGCTGGGCGCGATGAGTGGGGCGTCGGCAAAGGTGGCGCAGGGGCTGGCCTAGATGGAAACGATCGTGGTGCTCGACCCGATTCCGCAAGCCACGGTGGATCGGATGCGGCCGCTGGTGCCGGAGGGGATGCGGCTGATCTGGGGGACGGCGCGGGAGGAGGCGCATCTGCAGGAGATCATCGCGGAGGCGGATTACGCGATCTCCGGGCAGATCCCGGTGCCGGGGAGCGTGCTGCGGGCGGGGAAGCGGTTGCGGCTGCTGCATAAATGGGGCGTGGGGGTCGATAATTTCGATCTCGATACCGCGCGCGCGCTGGGGATTGCGGTGGCGCGGACGACGGGGAGCAATGCGCTGCCGGTGGCCGAGTTCGCGCTGGGGCTGGCGATCGCGTGCATGCGGCATCTGGCGCATGGGCATGCGGCGCTGGCGCAGGGGGTGTGGACCGGGGGGAATTTCGGGCGGCCGAGCCTGCAGCTTTCGGGCAAGACGGTGGGGATCGTCGGGTTCGGGGCGATCGGGCAGGCGTTCGCGCGGCTGCTGGCCGGGTTCGGGTGTCCGATCCTGTATCATCAGCGGCGGCGGCTCGATGCGGCGGACGAGGCGCGGCTGGGGGCGCGGCATGTGGGGATGGACGCGTTGCTGGGGGAGTCGGACGTGGTCTCGCTGCACTGTCCGTTGACGCCGGAGACGACCGGGTTGATCGATCGGGCGGCGCTGGAGCGGATGAAGCGGAGCGCGGTGCTGGTCAACGTGGCGCGGGGCGGGGTGGTG
The DNA here is from genome assembly GCA_964657565.1 of uncultured Acetobacteraceae bacterium. Classification (GTDB taxonomy): domain Bacteria; phylum Pseudomonadota; class Alphaproteobacteria; order Acetobacterales; family Acetobacteraceae; genus JAVVHH01. The sequence continues at coordinate 5,217 of CAZZVQ010000082.1, read as the reverse complement.
GTCGAGGCGGACCTGATCTGGGCGTTGCAGAACCGGGTGATCCAGGCGGCGGCGATGGATGTGTTCGGGATCGAGCCGTTGCCGAAGGAGTCGGAGTTGATCGGGGTGCCGGGGCTCATTCTGACGCCGCATATCGCGGCGCATGCGGCCGAGACGTTCGAGCCGACGGTGCGGCAGATGTTCGGCAATATCGCGCTGGTGTCGCGGGGGGAGCCGATCCCGGCGCAGGATGTCGTGCCGTAGATGAGCCGGTTCGGCTTCGTTTGCGAGAAGGGGTCGGCGACCGGGTCGAAGGGGATGGTGGTGACCAACCACCCGCTCGCTTCGGCGGCCGGGGCGCAGATTTTGCTCGCGGGCGGCAACGCGGTGGATGCGGCGGTGGCGGGGCTGTTCGCGCTGAGCGTGGTGGAGCCGATGATGGTCGGCGTGCTGGGGGGCGGGGTCGCGCATCTGCGGCTGGCCGATGGGCAGCATGTGATCGTGGATGGGCTGAGCACGGCGCCGCTGGCGGCGCGGCCGGAGATGTATCGGCCGGTGTCGGAGGTGCTGCCGGATTATCTGGAGACGGTCGGGCAGGAGAACCGGTACGGCGCGCTGGCGGTGGCGGTGCCGGGGGCGCTGGGGGCTTGGTGCACGACGCTCGAGAGGTTCGGGACGATGGCGCTGGCCGACGTGCTGCGGCCGGCGATCGGGCTGGCGGAGGCGGGGTTCGTGGTGACGCCGTATCTGGAGACCTGCATCGGGGATTGCGCGGTGGAGCTGGCGCGGGACCCGGATCTGCGGGCGTTGTTGCTGGCGGATGGGAGCCCGGTGGGGGCCGGGTCGCGGCTGCGGCGGCCGGATTATGCGGCGACGCTGCGGGTGATCGCGCAGGAGGGTGCGGGCGCGCTGTATTCCGGGGCCTTGGGGGTGGCGCTGGCGGGGTTCATGGCGGCGTCGGGCGGGTTGATCGGGGCGGCGGATCTGGCGGGCTATGCGGTCAAGGAACGGGCGCCGGTGCGGACCGGGTATCGTGGCTACGAGATCGTCGGGCCACCGCCGCCGGCGTCGTCGGGCGTGCATATCGCCGAGATGCTGGGGATGTTGGAGGGGTTCGATGTCGGGGCGATGGGGTTCGGCTCGGTGGAGTCGGTCCATTTGCTGGCGGAGGTGATGAAGTGCGCCTTTGCGGACCGGGCGGCGGTCACGGCGGATCCGGATTTCATCCGGGTTCCGGTCGAGCGGCTTACGTCTGCTGCCTATGCGGCAACGCGGCGCGCCGAGATCGACCCGACCCGGGCGCGCGCTTGGCGGGCGGGGGTCGTGGCTGGGGAGAGCGCGGATACGACGCATTTGACGGTGGCGGACAGTCAGGGGGTGGTGGTCAGTAGTACGCAGACGATCAATGGGCTGTTCGGGGCGCGGGTGGCGGTGCCGGGGACCGGGCTGATCTGCAACAACTACATGTGCAATTTTGATCCGCATCCCGGGCATGCGCTGTCGATCGCGCCGGGGAAGCGGGTGTCGACGTCGATGGCGCCGATGATGGCGCTGCGGGAGGGTCGGCTGGCGTTTGCGCTCGGGCTGCCGGGGGCGTTGCGGATCTTTCCTTCGGCGCTGCAGGCGATCGTCAATTTGATCGATCATGGGATGTCGTTGCAGGAGGCGGTGGAGGCGCCGCGGGTGTTCACGCAGGGGCATGTGCTCGAGGTGGAGGCGGGGCTGTTCGAGCGGGTGCGGGATGGGCTGGCCGGGCTGGGGCATGAGGTGGTGTCGTCGCCGCGGGTTGCCGGGGGGATGAATGCGGTCGGGGTGGCGGCGGACGGGACGCTGACGGGGGCGGCGTGCTGGCGGGCGGATGGGACGCCGGTGGGGATCGGGGGCGGGTTGGCCCGGGCTGGGACGCGGTTCGTGATTTGAGGTGGGAGCGCTCGGCGGAGGTCGGATGGGTAGAGCGGAAAAGCGGAGCGCGTTCCGCATGGCGGCGGGAATGTATCCGTCGGGCTGGGTTGGTGGCGGGGCGGAGCTGGCGGAAACTGGGGAGCGGCGTTGAGCAAAGTTGGCAGAATGCGCTGCGCTGTTCCGCCCTACGCTTGCAAGGCTTGCTGTAGGACGTGTGATGACAAAGCTAGACCCACTCCTTGTGGACGTGCCCATGCCGATATCGACGCCGCGATTGGTCATACGGCCCTCTCGGGCAGGCGACGGACCGGCGTTGGCTGAGGCCAAACGCGAGAGCTGGCCCGAACTGAACCGATGGCTTTCGTTTGCCGAAGACACCGTTGATTCGGTCAAGGATGACGTCGAGGAGGCCTACGTCCGCAAGAAGCACTCAGATTTTATACTTCGAAACGATTTGTGGCTACTTGCGTTCGACGCAGCTGGAGGTGGTTTGGTCGGGACGGCAGACTACCATGCCATTGATTGGAACGGCCGCATTCTTTCGATGGGCTACTGGGTAAGAACGGGTGCGGTGGGGAACGGATACGCTACTGAAATCGCAAACGCGCTGGTGCGTTACGCCTTTTCGGCGCTTGCAGCGACCCGGCTGGCAATCGGCCATGCCGACGGTAATCAGGGAAGCCAACGCATCATCGAGAAGCTTGGATTCGACAAAGAAGGGACCGTCAGGGGCGCATACTTTCTAAATGGCAGGCCGACTGACGCGCACTACTACGCCAGGCTGGATGCGCGTAATCTTCCAACGATGCACGTGTCTTGGCCTAGCACGGATTTTCTATAGCTCTGCGGCGGCGGCAAAGACAGGCAAGTGGGTCACAGGAACAGTGTGCGACACCCTGGAGGTGCTCGATTGAGGATGCGGGATGCCGGCTGAGAGGGTCGAGACGCTGGTGATCGGGGCGGGGCAGGCTGGGATCGCGATGAGTGAGCAGCTCAATCGGCGCGGGTTGCCGCATGTGGTGGTGGAGCGGCGGCGGATCGCGGAACGGTGGCGGGAGGAGCGGTGGGATTCGCTCGTCGCCAATGGGCCGGCTTGGCATGATCGGTTTCCGAGTATGACCTTTCCCAATGTCGAGCCGGATGCGTTCGCGACGCGGCAGGATATGGTCGATTACTTCGTTACTTATGCGGATAGGTTTGCGGCGCCGATCCGGTGCGGAGTGGAGGTCGAGCTGGTGCGGGCGACGACGGAAGGGTTCGAGGTTCGGACGTCGGCGGGGGTGATCGAGGCGCGCAACGTGGTGGTGGCGACGGGGCCGTTTCAGAAGCCGGTGATCCCCGCGCTGGTGCCGGAGGAGAGCGGGATCGTGCAGATGCATTCGAGCCGGTATCGCAATCCGGGGCAGTTGCCGCCAGGTGGGGTGATGGTGGTGGGGGCCGGGTCGTCGGGGGTGCAGATCGCGGATGAATTGTTGCGGGCGGGGCACGAGGTGGTGCTGTCGGTGGGGCCGCATAATCGGCCGCCGCGGCGATACAGGGGGTACGATTTCGTCTGGTGGCTGGATGCGCTGGGGAAGTGGGATGCGATCGTGCATGAGCCGGGGCGGGAGCATGTGACGATCGCGGTGAGCGGGGCGCGGGGCGGGTATACGGTGGATTTCCGGGAGCTGGCGGCGCGGGGGGTGCGGCTGGTGGGGCGGGCGGAGGGGTGTCGGGACGGGGTGATGCGGTTTGCGACCGATCTGGCGGACAATATCGCGTTGGGGGATGCGGATTATCTGTCGGTGCTGGATCAGGCGGATGCGCATGCGATGCGGCATGGGCTGGCGCTGCCGGAGGATCCGGGGGCGCGGGATTTCAGGCCGGGTCTGCCGGCGGGGTATGTGGCGCCGGTGGCGCTGGATCTGGAGGCGGCGGGGATCGCGTCGATCGTTTGGGCGACGGGGTATACGTTCGATTTCGGGTGGGTGCAGGCGGGGGAGTTCGATCAGCGGGGGCATCCGGTGCACGCGCGGGGGGTCTCGGGGGTGCCGGGGTTGTTCTACCTGGGGTTGCCTTGGCTGTCGCGGCGGGCGTCGGCGTTCATCTGGGGGGTTTGGCATGATGCCGCCTATTTGGCGGAGTGTGT
>CAZZVQ010000082.1:0-1198 GCA_964657565.1 uncultured Acetobacteraceae bacterium | reverse complement strand
AACTCGGTGGTGGGGTCGTCATCATTACGTTTAAGTTGGCGAAGACCGGGGCTGGGGCGAAGACGTATGAGCCGGCGCCGGCGCGGCGGTTCGGTGCGGGGTGGCGGTTGCTGGGGGTGTGGGCGCCGGGTCAGCCGCCGGGCTGGAACGCGACGGTGCTGGCCGATACGGCGCCGGAGGGGGAGCAGCCGTTGTTGCTGCGGCCGGTGCGGGTGGCGGCGGGGTTGCGGATCGGGCTGACGTTCGTGCGGCCCGGGACGCGGCGGATCGAGGTGGGGCTGCATGGCTCGCGGCGGCCGCCGGAGGTGCGGTTGCTGCTGGTGCCGATTCCGCGGCTGGGGGCGGCGGCGATGGCGTTCCTGCAGGATCGGGCGATGTTCGTGGCGGCGTTCCGGGGGGGGCGCGGGTCGCCGCTGGCGCGGCTGCGCGAGGCGTTGCTGGCGGTGCTGGTCGACGGATCGCGGGTGCACGAGACGTATGTGAACTGGATCACCCTGTTCGACGAATGGTCGGAGCAGCGGGTCGCGGCGGTGCGGGCGACGGTGGGGACGCTGCCGCCGCTGGCGGCGTTGGTGTTCCATGCGGCGCCGCATTCGGCCGGGCTGACGGCGACGCTGGAGTCGCTGGCGCGGCAGCTTCATCCGCTGGCGCGGGTGGTTACGGCGGGGCCCGGGCGGACCAGCGGGGTGGCGCAGGCGGCGGGGGCGGCGGAGTTCGTGATCGTGCTGCAGGCGGGGGAGGTGCTGCAGGCGCATGCGACGCTGGTGCTGGCGGCGGAGCTGGCGCATTCGGGGGCGGATATCCTGTTGGCGGACGAGGACCGGATCTCGCCGGCGGGGCGGCGGTCGGATCCGTGGTTCAAGCCGCAGCCGAACCTGATGCTGATGTGCTCCGGGACGTTGTCGCGGGGGGTTTGGGCGATCCGGTCGGGGTTGCTGGCCGGGGCGCCGGCGGAGGAGTGGGCGGAGACGGCGCGGCTGCAGGCGTGGTTCCGGATGGGGCGCGAGGGGGTGGCGCGCCGGGTCGCGCACGTGTTGACGCATCGGCGGAACGATGCGGAGGCGGCGGCGCCGGGGCGGCTGAAGGACGTGGTGGATGCGGGGTTGGGGTCGCTGGGGGTGAGCGCGACGGTGTCGGCGACGGTGCCGCTGCGGTTGCAGTGGCAGGCGGGGGCGCGGGGCCGGGTCAGCTTGATCGT
>CAZZVQ010000081.1:0-23962 GCA_964657565.1 uncultured Acetobacteraceae bacterium | reverse complement strand
CAGATGGACATCAAGATCACGTCCATCACGCCCGAGATCATGAAGATCGCGCTCGAGCAGGCCAAGGACGGCCGGCTGCACATCCTCGGCGAGATGGCCAAGGCGCTCACCGGCGCCCGCACCGACGTCGCCGCCACCGCGCCACGCATCACCGTCATCACCGTGCCGAAGGAGAAGATCCGCGACGTGATCGGCACCGGCGGCAAGGTGATCCGCGAGATCGTCGCCGAGAGCGGCGCCAAGGTCGACATCGAGGATGACGGCACCATCAAGATCGCCGCCACTACCGAAGAGGCCAGCCAGAAGGCCATCGACATGATCCGCGGGATCGTGGCCGAGCCCGAGCTCGGCGCGATCTACAACGGCAAGGTGGTCAAGACCGCCGAATTCGGCGCCTTCGTGAACTTCCTCGGCGCCAAGGACGGCCTGGTCCACATCAGCGAGTTGCAGCAGGGCCGGGTCAACAAGACCACCGACGTCGTCAAGGAAGGCGACTTGGTCAAGGTCAAGTGCCTCGGCTTCGACGATCGCGGCAAGGTCAAGCTGTCCATGCGGGTCGTCGACCAGGCGACCGGCGCGGACATCACCGACACCGTCGGCGCCAAGCCGTCCCGCGGCGATCGCCCAGAAGGCGAAGGTCGAGGCGAGGGTCGCGGTGACGGACGCCGTGATCGTGGCGAGCGCCGCGAACGCTCCGACGCCGCGGAATAACAGACGTTTAAAACCGGCCGGACCCTTTCATCGGGGGCCGGCCGTCTATAGTTACACCTCGGTGAATGTGGGATCAGCGCCGCGATGAAGACGCTCAACGAAATCCGGATGGGAGGGGTCGATGTCCTCCCGCTGATCGAGGGCGGCAAAGGCATCGGCGTGTCCACCGGCGTCTCGTCCGGGCACTGGGCCGAGGCCGGCGGCGCCGGCACGTTCAGCGCCGTCAACGCCGACTACTACGACGCCGACGGCAACCCACTCCCGCAGAACTACTTCGGCCGGACCCGGCGCGAGCGCCATGAGGAGCTGATCCAGTTCGGCATCCAGGGCGGCATCGACCAGGCCAGGCGCGCCTGGGAGATCAGCGGCGGCCGCGGCCGCATCCATGCCAATCTCCTGTGGGAAATGGGCGGCGCCGAACGCGTCATCAGCGGCGTGCTCGAAGGCGCCAAAGGCCTCATCCACGGCCTGACCTGCGGCGCCGGCATGCCCTACCGCCTGTCCGACATCGCCGCCAAGTTCGGCGTCCACTACTACCCCATCGTCTCCTCCTCGCGCGCCTTCAACGCGTTGTGGAAGCGCGCCTACTCCAAGGCCGCCTCGCTGCTCGGCGGCGTCGTCTACGAAGACCCTTGGCTCGCCGGCGGCCATAACGGCCTCTCCAACGGCGAGGACCCGGACAAGCCCGAGGACCCCTTCCCCCGCGTACTCGCGCTGCGCAAGCTGATGCGCACCTTCGGCCTCGACCAAGTGCCGATCATCATGGCCGGCGGCGTCTGGTGGCTCGAAGAGTGGGAAGACTGGATCGACAACCCCGAACTCGGCCCGATCGCCTTCCAATTCGGCACCCGCCCGCTCCTGACCCAGGAAAGCCCAATCAGCGACGCCTGGAAGCGCCGGCTGCTGACCCTCCGGGAAGGCGACGTCTTCCTCAACAAGTTCAGCCCGACCGGCTTCTACTCCAGCGCCGTCAATAACGGCTTCATCGAGGAGTTGCGCGAGCGCGGCGAGCACCAGGTCGCCTACACCAGCGAGCCCGTCGGCGAACACACCGCCATGCTCGGCATCGGCCCGCGCAAGCGCCCCATCTATCTCACCCCGCAGGATCTGTTCCACGCCGAAGGCTGGATCGCCGCCGGCTTCACCGAAGCCATGCGCACGCCCGACGGCACCCTCATCTTCGTCACCCCCGGCCGTGCCGCCCAGATCGTCGCCGATCAGGTCGCCTGCATGGGCTGCCTGAGTGTCTGCCGCTTCAGCAATTGGAGCCAGCACGGCCCGGATTACGACAACGGCAAGAAGGCCGATCCCCGCAGCTTCTGTATCCAGAAGACCCTGCAGGAAGTGCGCCGTGACGACCAGACGCCGGAGGCCATCGAACATCAGCTCATGTTCAGCGGCCACAACGCCTACCGCTTCGCCAGCGACCCGTTCTACTCCAACGGCTTCATCCCGTCGGTCAAACAACTGGTCGAACGCATCCTCACCGGACGCTAACCCCTTCACCCACCCTATTGCTTCTCCCTCTCCCTCCGGGAGAGGGCCGGGGTGAGGGCCCTTCCCGCTTACCCTCCCGCAGCAAACCCGCTAAAGACCCGCCCCATGAACACCGTCCTGCTCCTGATCCACCTGTTCGTCACCCTCGCCTTGATCGGCGTCGTGCTGATCCAGCGCTCCGAGGGCGGCGGGCTCGGCATCGGCACGTCGCAGAGCATGGGCGGCTTCATGAGCGGACGCGGCACCACCAACCTCTTGACCCGCACCACGGCGATCCTCGGCACCGCCTTCTTCCTGCTCTCGCTCGCGCTCGCCTTGCTCAACCGCGGCACCGTCGGCGGCGGCCGCTCCCTCCTCGACAACCCCCCGCCCCTCGGCGCTGGTGCCGCGCCCGCAGGCCCTTCGGTACCGACCGGCAACTAGTGATCGGAACGTGACGCTTCTCGCTGCCGCCGTCGCGCCGGACCCGCTTCCCTCCCAACCCTGACCTGCTCGCGAGGGCTTCGCGACTCGCCCGCCTGTTGCTATCACGGCCTCCCATGACGCGGTTCGTATTCATCACCGGCGGCGTGGTCTCCTCGCTTGGCAAAGGTGTCGCCTCCGCCGCCCTCGGCGCTCTCCTGCAAACCCGTGGCTACACGGTGCGCCTCCGCAAGCTCGACCCCTATCTCAACGTCGACCCCGGGACCATGAGCCCGACCCAGCACGGCGAGGTCTTCGTCACCGACGACGGCGCCGAAACCGACCTCGACCTCGGCCATTACGAGCGCTTCACCGGCGTGCACGCCAGCAAGTCGGACAACGCCACCACCGGCCGCATCTACTCCGAAGTCATCGCCAAGGAGCGCCGCGGCGATTATCTCGGCGCCACCGTCCAGGTCATCCCGCACATCACCGACGCGCTGAAGGAAGCCATCACCCGCGACGTCGATGACGTCGACTTCGCGCTGATCGAGATCGGCGGCACCGTCGGCGACATCGAGAGCCTGCCCTTCCTCGAAGCCATTCGCCAGCTCGGCAACGAGCTCGGTGTCCAGCAGACCATGTTCATCCACCTGACGCTGGTCCCCTACATCCCCAGTGCCGGTGAGCTGAAGACCAAGCCCACCCAGCACTCCGTCAAGGAACTGCAGAACGCCGGCATCCAGCCGCACATGCTGCTCTGCCGCTGCGACCGGCAGATCCCCGAAGGCGAACGGCGCAAGATCGCCAATTTCTGCAACGTCCGGCAGCAGGCCGTCGTCGCCGCCCTGGACGTCGACACCATCTATGCCGTGCCGATCTCCTACCACCAGGAGGGCATGGACCGCGAAGTGCTCCGCCATTTCGGCCTACCCTTCGAGAGCAACCCCGACCTCTCGGCCTGGCAGCGCATCGTCGACCTCGTCCGCTCGCCGGACGGCACCGTCCGCATCGCGGTGGTCGGCAAATACACCAGCCTGCTCGACTCCTATAAGAGTCTCGCCGAGGCCCTCACCCATGGCGGCGTCGCCAACCGCGTCCGCGTCGAGCTGGACTGGGTCGACAGCCAAGTCTTCGAGCAGCCCGACGCCGTCAACCGCCTCGAGGGCTTCCACGGCATCCTGGTCCCCGGCGGCTTCGGCGAGCGCGGCACCCCCGGCATGATCGCCGCCGTGCGCTTCGCCCGCGAGCGCCGGGTCCCATTCTTCGGGATCTGTTTCGGCATGCAGATGGCCGTCATCGAGTGCGCACGGAACATGGCCGGCCTCGAAGACGCGTCCAGCACGGAGTTCGGCCCCTGCACCACGCCCGTCGTCGGCTTGCTGACCGAATGGGCCCGCGGCAACCAGGTCGAGCGCCGCCACGAAGACGGTGATCTCGGCGGCACCATGCGGCTTGGCGCCTACCCGGCCGAACTCTCCGCCGGGTCGCTCATTGCCGATGTCTACGGCACGAGCCACATCCAAGAACGCCACCGACACCGTTACGAGGTCAATGTGAATTATCGCGACCGGCTCGAACAGACCGGCCTCCGCTTCGCCGGCATGTCGCCCGACGGCGTGCTGCCCGAGACCGTCGAGCTTCCCGGCCACCCCTGGTTCATCGGCGTGCAGTATCACCCCGAGCTGAAATCCAAGCCGCTCGATCCCCACCCCCTTTTCGCCGGCTTCATCCGCGCCACCGTCAAGCAGGCCCGTCTTGTCTGACGAACTCGACGACCTGCCGGACGACGGCGGCGACGATGACCTCCAGCACGGCAACCGCCTCGTCCGCGTGCGCGATCTCGACATCGGCAACGACAACCCCTTCGTCCTGATCGCTGGCCCATGTCAGATCGAGTCCGAGGCCCACGCCTTCGAGATGGCCGACGCGCTCACCGCCATCGCCAAGCAGGCCGGCATCGGGCTGATCTATAAGAGCAGTTTCGACAAGGCCAACCGCACCAGCGCGTCCGCCGCCCGCGGCGTCGGCATGGACAAGGGCCTCGCCATCCTGGCCGCGGTGCGCGAGCGCTTCTGCATTCCCGTACTGACCGACGTCCACACCGCCGGCCAGTGCGACCCCGCCGCCGAGGCCGTCGACGTGTTGCAGATCCCCGCCTTCCTCTGCCGCCAGACCGATCTGCTGATCGCCGCCGGCGAGACCGGCCGCACCATCAACGTCAAGAAGGGCCAGTTCCTCGCCCCCTGGGACATGGCCAACGTCGCCGCCAAGATCGCCGCCACCGGCAACGAGAGCATCCTCCTGACCGAACGCGGCGCCAGCTTCGGCTACAACACGCTCGTCTCCGACTTCCGCTCCCTGCCCATCATGGCCCGCACCGGTTACCCGATCGTCTACGACGTCACCCACTCGGTCCAGCAACCCGGTGGCCAAGGCACCAGTTCCGGCGGCCAGCGCGAATTCGCCCCACCCCTCGCCCGCGCCGCCGCGGCCATCGGTGTCGCGGCCCTCTTCATCGAAACCCACCAAGACCCCGACCACGCCCCGAGCGACGGCCCGAACATGATCCCGATCGTCGACATGCCACGTCTGATATCGCAGCTCGTTGCCATCGACCGCCTGACCAAAACCCCCTGACGCCGTCGACCGCCTTGCCTCTTGCTTCGGAACAGGGCCGCGGTGAGGGTCCTGCCGCCTAATCCGGCGCCCGAAAACTGGCCACATACCGCGCCAACAGCGGGATCTCCTCGTCCGCCACCGCCTGCACCGCCTCGTTCATCGCCGGGCTGTAGCCCCGCCGCGTATTGTTCTTATACGTGACCAGCGCCTCCTGCAGGTACTCCACGTGCTGCCCCGCGATGTGCGGGATCGTCCCCTGCCCGCTCAGGTTCGGCATATGGCACGAATTGCAGTGGTACTTCTCCACCAGCGCCGACCCGGCCTCCTCCTCCGCCGCCGCCAATTTCGCTGCCGGCGGCGGCGGCGGCATCTTGTTGATCAGCGCCCCGAGCGTCCGCAAGTCGTCGTCGCTCAGCCCGGCCGCCATCGCGTTCATCGGATCGACCTGCCGTATGTTCTCCCGGAACAAATACAACTGCGACAGGACGTAGTTCACCGGCATCCCACCTAACGACGGCACCGTCGGGGTCGCCGACGCTCCGTTCTCCCCGTGGCATGCGAGGCACGTCGGAAGCCGCTCCTCCACCGTCTGCGCGCTCGCCGGCACCGCCAAGAGCAGTCCAGCGGTCAAAAGTGCTGCCCGCATGCGTCACATCCCTCCAAAAAAAAGGGGCCCGCTACCTTCCGGCGCGGACCCCGTAGTCACTCGAGACGGCTCAGTTCGTCTTGCTGACGCGCCAAAGCGCCCCGTTCCAATCGTCTGACACGATCAGCGACCCATCCGGCATCGGCTGCACGTCGACCGGACGCCCGACATAGTTGTTGTTCTGCAGGAAGCCGGTCAGGAACGGTGTCCGCGACGCCACCGAACCGTCTTCGTTCAGCTTGATCACCTCCACATCGCCGCCCAGCTTGATCGTCCGGTCCCACGATCCATGCAACGCGACGAAGATCGCGCCCTTATACTCGGGCCCGAACGCGGTCCCGTTGTAGAACCGCATGCCGAGCGACGCCACGTGCGGCCCCAGCAACGCCGCGGGCTTGGCATAGTCGTCGCAATTCTTCCCCCAGCCGAATTCCGGATCGGTGAAGTTCCCCTGGTGGCAATACGGGTAGCCGAAATTCGGCGCCGTCGTCGACTTGGCCGAAACCATGTGCAGCGTGTCGTTCGGCAAGTCTTCGCTGACCCAGTCGCGCCCATTGTTCGTGAAGTAGAAATCCTTGGTCACCGGGTTCCAATCGAACCCGACCGAGTTGCGCACGCCGGTCGCAACCATCTCCACGTTCTTCCCGTCGAGATCCATCCGACGGATCTGCGCGTTCGTATCGGGCGGGATCAGGATGTTGCCCGGCGCCCCGATCGGCACATACAGCTTGTTGTCAGGGCTGATCCCGATGAACTTCCACCCATGCGCCTCGTCGGACGGCAGGTTGTCATAGATCAGCACCGGCGCCGGCGGATGGTCGAGGTTCGCCTCGATGTTGTCGTAGCGGGTGATCCGATTCAGCTCGGCGACATACAACGCACCGTCATGGAACGCGACACCGTTTGGCCGATATAGCCCCTTGGCGATCACCTTGACGGTCGGTTTCGCCCCATTGGCGCCCGGCACCACCGCATACACCTTGTCCAACAGCCGGTTGCCGACGAACACCGTCCCAGACGGCGCAACCGCCAGCGAACGCGCATCCGCCATCCCGGTCGCATACGGCTCGACCTTGAACCCGGCCGGCACCTTGAGCTTGCTGGTCGGCATGTCGGCCGCCGCAGTCGGCAGCGGAGGCGAATCGACCGGCGCCAGCGTGTTGCCCTTCGGACGGTCGAACAGCGCGTCGCCGCGCGAATTTGGCACCGTCAGCCCAGGCCCGCTCGTCTTCGGCGCCTCCTTCGGCAGCTGCGCCATCGCTGTTCCAGCCAGCAAACACACGGCGAACGCAGCGCTCGCTCCGGTGAGCATTGCTTTTTGCAACTTCATCATGACCTCCCAACATACTTTCGGTTGTAGATATGCTGAGCAGGTCGAACCTGCTTTGTCCAGGCCCCGGTAACCTCTGTCTAAAGATGTCACTCCTCTGCCAGGGAACTCGGCAAGCCCAGCAACTGGTTCGTGCTGATCGACAGCTTCAACCCGATCACCAGCGCATCCTTGGGCGCGAACTTGGCGCTCGGCCGGCCGATCGGGTCGGGGTTGACCAGATATTGCAGGCTGCCCGCCAGATAGATCCCCTCGGTCACCTTGTAATTGTAGTTCGCCTCGAAGATGCCCTGGTTGCGGCTGACGAAACTGTTGCTCTTCGCCTTGCGCAACAGATCGTTGACGTAGCCGTCCTCCTTGTCGGACAGCCTTATATACGTGCCGAGCACGCCGATCTGGTCCGCCGGCCGGCCCGCGAACGGCCCGGTCCAGATCGCCCCCGCGACGCCCTCGAACGAAAACAACCCATCGCCGTCGAACGGCACGCCCGTCGTCGCGAACACCGCGATCCCGCGCTGACCCCGCTCGGTATCGGGCCGCCAAACCACCTGGTCGCCCAGCGCATAGGCCCCGCGCCGCCCCCCGCTATAGGTGAGCGGCGCCCCGCCGAACGTCGCCCGCGAGCGATTGCGCGTGCTGAGATACGGGTCGTTGTACGGCGCCGAATTGTACCAGCCGCCGATCTTGAAGTGTCGCGGGTACGGATCGGTAGAATACTCCGTGCCATAGCCGACCTCGAACGGCACCACATACCCCGTCGAGTGTTCCAGCCCCCACGCGAAGCCGCTATTGCTATTGCGCGCCGAGTTCGTCTCGAACGCGCCGGCCTTCGCATAGAACGCCGGCGCCGGGTTGTAGCGCACGTAACCGCCCCAATTGACATACGGGAACCCAGGGAACCCGGCCACCGCCTGCGTCAGCTCGAACGGGCAATCCGCCACGTTCTGGAACCGGCACCCATAGGTCGACCGCGCGAACGACCCGGTCGCGTTCGCCCGCCCGACCACGAAGGTGAGCTGCTTGTCGAACAGGCTCTGCTCGTAGGTGAGCTCGGCCAACTCGAACTGCTTCTTCGGATAATAGAACGACTGCACCTTCGTCCGCGACCCGATATGGTCGGTCGACAGCTCGTGGCCGAAGAACTGCGCGAACGTCGCATGCACCTGGCCGCCGGGAATCCCGGCGAGCTTGGCCATGTCCAGGTCCGCCCCGAAGATCACCACGCCGGACGTATCGGTCCCCTGCGACAATCCCCCGGTCGGATTGCCGGCGAAACTCTGCACGTAACGCACCCGCGGCAGGATGCCGGCATCGTAGAGCTGCTGGCCGACCCGGACGATCGGCTCCAGCGCCGTCCCGAGCAGCGGACTGGGCCGCCGCACCGTCTCCGGCGGCGCTGGCTGGAACACCGGCAGCCGTGTCTCCTCCTCCCCGGCCGCCGCACCGCCCAAGATCACGGCCATCGCCGCCACAGCCATCGAGCGCAGTCTTGCCTTCATTCCGTCTCTCCCCTGCGCCGATGCTGCCTGCCTTGGCCGGCGATGACCAGATCACCAGCGGGACGGCTTGGCTGATTCGGGCCGCGATGTTACGGACCCCCGCCACATACGGACGGGATCACCCATGAGCGCCATCGCCGACATCGTTGCCCGCGAAGTTCTCGACAGCCGCGGCAACCCAACGGTCGAAGCGGAAGTCCTCCTGGACACCGGCGCCTCCGGCCGCGCCATCGTCCCCTCCGGCGCGTCCACCGGCGCCCACGAGGCGGTCGAGCTGCGCGACGGCGACAAGTCCCGCTACGGCGGCAAGGGCGTCCGCAACGCCTGCGCCAATATCGAGGGCGAAATCTTCGACGCCATCTCCGGCATGGACGCCTCCGAGCAGGTCAAGCTCGACGACATCATGATCGACCTCGACGGCACGCCGAACAAATCCCGCCTGGGCGCCAACGCCATCCTCGCCGTCTCCCTCGCCCTGGCCAAGGCCGCCGCCGACGACCTTGGCATGCCGCTCTACCGCTACGTCGGCGGCGTCTTCGCCCGCACCCTGCCCGTCCCGATGATGAACATCGTCAACGGCGGCCAGCACGCCGACAATCCGATCGACATCCAGGAATTCATGGTCCAGCCCGTCGGCGCCGCCACCCTGGCCGACGCCGTTCGAATGGGCTCCGAGATCTTCCACGCCCTGAAAAAGGCGCTGCACGACGCCGGCCACAGCACCAATGTCGGCGACGAGGGCGGCTTCGCCCCCAACCTGAAATCCGCCGAGGAAGCCCTCGACTTCATCAGCAAGGCTTGCCAGACCGCCGGCTACCGACCCGGCGACGACGTCATGTTCGCCCTCGACTGCGCCAGCACCGAGTTCTTCAAGGACGGCACCTACGACCTCGAGGGCGAAGGCAAGAAGTTCGACGCCGCCGGCATGGTCGACTACCTCGCCAAGCTCTGCGACCGCTTCCCGATCGCCTCGATCGAAGATGGCTGCGCCGAAGACGACTGGGCCGGCTGGAAGCACCTCACCGACGTGCTCGGCAAGCGCATCCAGCTCGTCGGCGACGACCTGTTCGTCACCAACACCGAGCGCCTCCGCCGCGGCATCGCCGAGGGCACCGGCAACTCCATCCTGGTCAAGGTCAACCAGATCGGCACCCTGTCCGAAACGCTCGAAGCCATCGAGCTCGCCCACCGCGCCGGCATGACCAGCGTCATGAGCCACCGGTCCGGCGAGACCGAGGACAACACCATCGCCGACCTCGCCGTCGCCGCCAATTGCGGTCAGATCAAGACCGGCAGCCTCGCCCGCAGCGACCGCACGGCGAAGTACAACCAGCTCATCCGCATCGAGTCGGAGCTCGGCCCGTCCGCCCGCTACGCCGGCCGGACCATCCTGCGTCGAGCATGAGTGCAGCCGGTCCCATGATCGGCTATGATGACGGCGTGTCTGGATTCGTGCAGCGCGCCGGTCAGTCGGTCAAAAAAGGATTGCGGGCAATGATCTTGCCCGCGATCTTCATGTCGCTTGTGGCCTACTTCCTCTGGAACGCCACCCAGGGCGACCGCGGCCTTCAGGCCTACGCCCTGCGGCAGGAGCAGTTGAAGTCGGTGCAAGCCGACCTCGCCAAGGCGCAAGCCGACCAGGCCGGATGGGAGCGCCGGGTCACCGAATTGCGCTCCCAGCGCCTCGACCCCGACATGCTCGACGAACGCGCCCGCTCGATGCTCAACCTGGCGGACCCGGCCGACATCGTCATGCCCTACGGCCCGGGCAAGCGCCTGTTCACCCCGCCGTAATCCCGAGCGCCGCCCCGTCGCGCAGCACCGCCTCGATCGCCGGCGTGAACGCCCCGTCCGCGTCGTGCAAAACGGTCTCCAACAAAGGACCGTCACTCCCCTCGTTCTCCCTCTCCCGCTGGCGGGAGAGGGTTGGGGTGAGGGTGGTCGGTCCAGCAATAACCGCCTTTCCGCTGGTGGCCGCACCCTCACCCAACCCACTCCCGCCAGCGGGAGAAGATTCTAGCTGGCCGTTCGCCCGAACCGCCTGCACCAGCATCAGCTTAGCCGCCCGCCCCACCTTCGGCACCAGCGCATGCCGCACCGTCCAGCGCAGCCCAGCCAACGCGCACCCCGCCGCCCACCGCGCCTCCAGCGCCGGCGGCACGATCATCGTCAGCGACCCGCCCTGCCGCAGCGCCCGCCCCAGCGCTACGATCCAGGCCTCGATCCCCTCCCCGCTCTCCTGCTTGGCCAGCCGCCGCCGCCCCACCGGCGACGCCGTCGACCGCCGATCGTGCCACGGCGGATTCGCCATCACATGATCGGCCTCCGGCAACACCACCTGCGTGACATCCCCCGTCACGACGCTTAGCCCGGCCAACCCATTCGCCGCGATATTCGCCCGCGCCAACGCCGCCATCGCCGGGTCGACCTCGACCCCGATCCCCTCGACCCCGGGCACCCGCGCGGCCAGGCACATCAGACCCGCCCCAGCCCCCGCGCCGGCTTCGATCACCCGCTCCCCCGCCCGCGCCGGCACGCTGGCCGCCAGCAGCACCGGCTCGATCCCGGTCCGATACCCGTCCCGCGGCTGCGCATACCGCACCCGACCGCCAAGCAGCGTCCCCTCGGTGATCTCCACTACAGCAGTTCCGCCTCCCGCAGCACGCGGCGGGCCTGGACCTCGTCCTCCTCGAGCACCGCCAGCCGGCGCGGGATCGCCCCGATGCTGCCTTCCACCGCGCTGACATGGGCGTCCAGCAAGACGCTCTCGATCCCCGCATCCCGCAGCAGCGCCGCCAGGAAGCTCAGGCGCACGAGATCGTTGGACTGAGCTAGCGTTCGCATCCTGGCTTTCGGTCCCGGTCGGTCGTATTCGATGGCTATGGGGCCCAGCTTGACCGTTTTTGCGCAGCGCCGATATGGTCCTCCAGGGCGGTGTCTCGCGTATTGCGGATGGCAAGGCCCATCTGGCACATGCCGGGCGACCGACCCCAGTCTCGCGCTGATTGGACCAACGGGAGTCCGGCTTGAATAACGTTACCCCGCCTCTGCAGGCCCGCGCACCCGGCTCACCCGAGCCCGACGCACTAGCCCGGCTGACCGACCTGGTCAGGGCCGACCTGGTCGCCTGCAACCGCACCATCGTCGCCCGGATGGACAGCCCGGTCGTCCTCATCCCGCAACTCGCCGCCCATATCGTGGCCGCCGGCGGCAAGCGGCTGCGCCCGGTGCTGACGCTCGCCTGCGCCCGGCTCTGCGGCTACGCGGGCGCCCGGCACATCGAACTCGCCGCCTGCGTCGAGTTCATCCACACCGCGACGCTCCTGCATGACGACGTGGTCGACGAGAGCGTGCTCCGCCGCGGCCTCTCCAGCGCCAACTCCGTGTTCGGCAACAAGGCGTCCGTGTTGGTCGGCGACTTCCTGTTCGCCCGCGCCTTCCAGCTCATGGTCGCCGACGGCTCGCTCCCGGTGCTCGGCATCCTATCCAAAGCCGCCGCCACCATCGCGGAAGGCGAAGTACATCAGCTCGTCATCCAGAACGACCTGGCGACCACGCATGAACAATATCTCGACGTCATCCGCGGCAAGACCGCCGCCCTGTTCGCCGCCGCCTGCGAAGTCGGCGGCGTCGTGGCCGATCGGCCCGCGGCCGAGTGCCAAGCGCTCGCCTCCTTCGGCGACGATCTCGGCATCGCCTTCCAACTCGTCGACGACGCGCTGGACTACGCCGCCGACCAGGCGACCCTCGGCAAGACCGTCGGCGACGATTTCCGCGAGGGCAAGGTCACCCTCCCCGTCCTCGCCGCGTTCCACGCCGCCGACGAGGCCGCCCGCAAATTCTGGGTCCGCACGATCGAGGCCAGCGAGCAGACCCCCGACGACCTCGACCACGCCCTCTGCCTCATCGAGCAGAGCGGCGCGATCCAGGCCACGCTCGATCTAGCCACCCAATTCGCCGCCTCGGCCAAAAGGCAACTCGCGATCTTCGCCCCCAGCCCGCTCCGCGACGCCCTCGCCGACGTCGCCGACTTCACCGTCAGCCGCGCCCGCTAACCCACCGGACCAGAAGCGCGGGCAATACCGAGGAAGTCCGCCGCAACCAAACTCGCGCCCCCGACCAGCGCCCCGCCAACCCCCGGCAGCGCCAGGATCGCCGCCGCCCCGTCCGGCTTCACCGACCCGCCATACAACACCCGCACCGCCTGCCCCGCCTCCCCCAGCGTGTCGACCAACTGGTCCCGGATGCACCGATGCATGTCCACTATGTCGGCGTCCTCCGCGACCCGGCCGGTGCCGATCGCCCAGATCGGCTCATACGCGATCACCCCGGTGAACCCGGCCGGCACACTGCCATCGACCTGCGCCGCCACCACCGTCTCCGCCGCCCCGGCCAGCCGCTGCTGCTCCGTCTCGCCCACGCACACGATCGGCAGCAACCCGGCACGCATCGCCGCCTCCGCCTTCTCGCGCACCAGCGCATTCGATTCCGCGTAGCCTTCGCGCCGCTCCGAATGCCCCAGGATGACCCAGCCCGCCCCCGCATCGCGCAGCATCTCGGGCGAGATGTCGCCGGTATGTGCCCCCTTGGCCTTCACATGGCAGTCCTGGCCACCCACCCCGACCGAGCTGCCCCGCAGCGCTTCCGCCACCGCCGCCAGTACCGTCGCCGGCGGGCAGACCAGCATCTCGCAACCGACCCCGTCCGCGCCCGCGCGAAGCGCGGTCGCCAGCGCGACGCCGTCGGCGCGCAGGCCGTTCATCTTCCAATTTCCGGCGATCAATTGCCGCATGCCCGTTCCGAACTCCCACATCACGCCGGCAATAATGCCGGCCGGCTCCCATCTGGCAAATAAGTCCCGGCCTGCCTATGGTGCGGCCCTCGCAGAATTGCCCAGGCCCGCTTCCATTATGATGTCCTTCTTCCGCGCTTTCCTGAACACATGGGCCGCCCGGGCCTTTTTCGTCGTCCTGGTCGGGGCGTTCGGCCTGTGGGGCATTGCCGACGTCGTGCGCAATTACGGCCAGAACACCGCCCTGGCCACCGTCGGCACCCGCAAGATCGAACCGCAGGAATTCCAGGACGCCTTCCGCCGCAACCTCGCGCAGGTCACCCGCATGATGGGCAACGGCGCCGAGGCCCCGCCAGACGTGCGCCGCGCCGTCGCCGGCGAGTCGCTCGAGCGCCTCATCGTCCAGGCCGCCATCGCCGACGAGGTCCAGCGCCTCGGCATCGAGGTGCCCGACGCCGCCCTGCGCCAAGCCGTCTTCGCGATCCCGGCCTTCCGCGGCCCCGGCGGCACGTTCGATCGCGCCACCTTCGACACCGTCATGCGCAACAACAACATGACCGAGCCGCGTTTCCTCGACCTGCTCCGCGCCGACATCGGCCAGCGTCAGCTGATGGAGACCATCCAGGCCGGCATCACCCCGCCCGACACCCTGCTCAAGCAGGTCTATGCCTTCCAGCGCGAGACCCGGTCCGGCGACGCCGTCGAACTCCTGTTCAGCGCCGCCGCCGCCCCGCCGGAACCGACCGCCGACGACCTGCAGCGCGAATACGAGAACAACCCGGCCGCCTACAGCGCCCCCGCCTACCGCCGGGTCAAGCTCGTGGTGCTCTCGCCGCAGACCCTCGCCGGCGGCATCGAGGTCACGCCCGAGGAAATCCAGAGCTACTACGACGCCCACAAGGCCGACTACATCTCCGAAGAGAAGCGCTCGGCCGACGTGATCGTCGCCCCCGACAAGGCCACGGCCGACAAGCTCGCCGCGACCTGGAACGGCGGCGCCGACTGGGCCGCGATGCAGGCGGCAGCCCAAGCCGCCGGCGGCTCCGCCGTCACCCTGGACGACTCCACCAAGCAGCAATTTCCCTCCACCGAGTTGGCCGACGCCGTGTTTGCCGCCGCCCCGGACACGGTGTCGGCGCCGATCCAGTCGCCGTTCGGCTATCAGGTCATCCGCGTCACCAAGGTGGTCCCGGGCCTGTCCAAGACCCTCGACCAGGTCAAGGACGAGATCCGCGCCAAGGTCGCGCAGGAACGCGCCGTCGACCAGGTCTACGCCCGCGCCAACAAGCTCGACGACGCGCTCTCGGCCGGAACCAGCCTCGACGACCTGCCCGGCGACCTCGGCGCCGCCGGCGTGTCCGGCACGCTCGATGGCCAGGGCAACACCCCAGACGGCGAGCCCGCCCCGATCCCCGGCAGCCCGGCCCTGAAGAAAGCCATCGTCGCCACCGTGTTCAGCACCACGAAGGGCGACGCCCCCCGCATGATCGAAGGGCCCGATCAATCGTATTATGCCGTCGAGGTCGAGGACATGATCGACCCCAAGTTGAAGCCGTTCGCTGAGGTCGAGGAGCAGGTCAAGGACGAGTGGGAGGCCGCCCAACGCCGCCACGAGCAGGACGCCGCCGCCGCCAAGCTCATGACCGCGGCCCAGGCCGGCGGCTCGCTCGACGACGCCGCCACCATCGCCGGGCTGCACATGGAAAAGACCCCGCCGGTGACGCGGGACGCCGTCGACGAGCACGTTCCGCCCCCGGTGCAGCAGGCGCTGTTCCGCCTCAAGCAGGGCGAGACCACCATGGTCGAGACCGCCGACGGCTTCTGGGTCATCCGCCTGACCGACATCACGAACCCCGACATCGGCCAGGACCCGGTCGGCGCCGCCCAATTCCGCGACGCCCTCACCAAGGCGCTCGATCAGGACATGCAGGTGGTCTTCGCCACCACCCTGCGCGACCGCGCCCAGCCGCGCGTCAACCGCGAGATGCTGGACGGCCTGCTGCAATGAACGCCATCACCTCCCCGAGCCGCGCCTCGTTCCAGCACGCCTATGAGGCCGGCCGCGGCACCCTCGTCTGGACGACCGGCGTGGCCGACCTGGAGACCCCGGTCGGCGCCTACATGAAGCTGGCCGCCGGCAAGCCGCTCTCCTTCCTGCTCGAAAGCATCGAAGGCGGCGCCGCCCGCAGCCGCTACTCCATCATCGGCATGTCCCCCGACGTCATCTGGCGCTGCCGCGGCGGCCGCGCCGAGCTGAACCGCAACGCCCGCTCCGCCCCGCACGCCTTCGTGCCCGAAACCGCCGCCCCGCTCGACAGCCTGCGCGCGATCATCACCGAGAGCCGGATGGACGTGCCGGACCACCTGCCGCCCATGCTGGGCGGCCTCGTCGGCTATCTCGGCTACGACATGGTCCGCCAGATGGAGCGCCTGCCCGACAAGAACCGCGACGAGCTCGGCCTGCCCGACGCCATCCTGATCCGCCCCAGCGTCTTCGCCGTGTTCGACAACGTGCGCGACGAACTCACCTTCGCCGCCCCGATCTACCCGCAGGACGGTGTCTCCGCCGCTTCCGCCTGGGACCGCGCCGAAGCCGCCCTGGCCGAGGCCAACGCCCTGCTCGAACGCCCGCTGCCGCACGCGGTCCCGCCGGTGTCGCTGCCGCCGCAGCCCGAGCCCAGCTCCAACATGACCAAGGCCGAGTTCATGCGCGTGGTCGAGCGCATGAAGGAGTACATCACCGCCGGCGACGCCTTCCAGATCGTTCCCAGCCAGCGGTTCTCCGCCCCCTTCGCCCTGCCGCCCTTCGCGCTCTACCGCGCCCTCCGCCGGGTCAACCCGGCGCCGTTCCTGTTCTTCCTCGATTTCGGCGGCTTCTCCGTCGTCGGCAGCTCGCCCGAGATCCTCGTCCGCCTGCGCGACGGCACCATCACGCTCCGCCCCCTCGCCGGCACCCGCGCCCGCGGCGCCACCCGCGAGGAGGACCTCGCCCTCGAGCACGACCTCACGACCGACCCGAAGGAGCGGGCCGAACACCTCATGCTGCTCGATCTCGGCCGCAACGACGTCGGCCGGGTCGCCGAGATCGGCACCGTCCGCGTCACCGAAAGCTTCGCCGTCGAGCGGTTCAGCCACGTCATGCACATGTCATCCACCGTCGAGGGCAAGCTGAAGCCCGGCCTCGACGCCCTCGACGCCCTCGTCGCCGCCTTCCCCGCCGGCACCCTGACCGGCGCCCCGAAGATTCGCGCCATGGAGATCATCGAGGAACTCGAACCGACGCGGCGCGGCATCTACGCCGGCTGCATCGGCTATTTCGCCGCCAACGGCACCATGGACACCTGCATCGGCCTGCGCACCGCCATCGTCAAAGACGGCACCATGTACGTCCAGGCCGGCGGCGGCGTCGTCGCCGACAGCACGCCGGAGGGCGAGTGGGCAGAGAGCGTGCAGAAGAGCCGCGCCCTATTCCGCGCCGCCGAAGAGGCGGTCCGCTTCGCCGCCAAGGCCTAAAAGTCCATGATCCTAGCCACCAATACTTCATTACGGAACTCGCCGGAACCCTCTCCCGCCAGCGGGAGAGGGAGACGAAGAAGCGATCGACTAAGCCATGATCCTCCTCATCGACAACTACGACAGCTTCACCTTCAACCTGGTCCACTTCCTCGGCGACCTCGGCGCCGAGTGCGACGTCGTCCGCAACGACGCCATCACCACCGAACAGGCCATCGCCCGCACCCCCGAGGCCATCGTCCTCTCGCCCGGCCCCTGCACCCCCTCCGACGCCGGCATCTGTCTCGACCTCATCGAAGCGGCCGCCGGCCGCATCCCGATCCTCGGCGTCTGCCTCGGCCACCAGGCGATCGGCCAGGTCTTCGGCGGCCGGGTCATCCGCGCCCCGACCCCGATGCACGGCAAGGTCGGGCCCATCACCCACACCGACTCCGACGTCTTCGCCGGGCTGCCGAGCCCGTTCAACGCCACCCGCTATCACAGCCTGATCGTCGAAGCCGAAACCCTGCCCGACCAACTCGAACCCACCGCCTGGACCGAGAACGGTATCATCATGGGCATGCGGCACCGCACGATGCCGATCTTCGGCGTCCAGTTCCACCCGGAAAGCATCGCCTCCGAACACGGCCACGCGCTGCTCGGCAACTTCCTCGCCCTCGCCCGCGGCTCCAACCAGCCCGCACAAGCAGCTTGATCAACACCCTCAAACCGGTGCTCGCCGCCCTCGCGCAAGGCGAGACGCTCTCGGCCGAGCAATCCGAGGCGGCGTTCAGCCTCATCATGTCCGGCGAGGCCACCCCCGCGCAGATCGCCGGCCTGCTGATGGCCATGCGCGTCCGCGGCGAGACCGTCGCCGAACTGACCGGCGCCGTCCGCGCCATGCGCGCCCGCATGATCGAGGTCGACGCCCCTCCCGGCGCCATCGACGTCTGCGGCACCGGCGGCGACGGCGCGGCCACCCTCAACGTCTCCACCGCCGTCACCTTCGTGCTCGCCGGCGTCGGCATCCCCGTCGCCAAACACGGCAACCGCGCCCTCTCGAGCCAAACCGGCGGCGCCGACGTCCTCACCGTCCTCGGCGTCAACATCGACGCCGCCCCGACCCGTCTGGCCGCCATCCTACGCCAAGCCGGCTCCGTCTTCCTCTTCGCCCCCAAGCATCACGCCGCCCTGCGCCACGCCGCCGGCCCCCGGGTCGAACTCGGCACCCGCACGATCTTCAACCTCCTCGGCCCCCTCGCCAACCCGGCCCGCGTCCGCCGCCAACTCACCGGCACCTTCGCCCCGCAATGGCTCCGCCCCATGGCCGAGACACTCCAGGCCCTTGGCACCGAGCGCGCCTGGGTGGTCCACGGCCAAGGCCTCGACGAACTCACCGTCGCCGGCGACAACAGCGTCGCCGCCCTCCAGCAGGGCGCCATCCGCGAGTTCACCGTTGGCCCGGCCGATGCCGGCCTGCCGGTCAGCCCGGTCGCGGCCATTCGCGGCGGCGACCCCAAGCATAACGCCGCCGCTCTGCTGGCCTTGCTCCACGGCGAAGCCGGACCATATCGCGACACTGTGTTGCTCAATGCCGCTGCCGGGCTGATCCTCGCCGACAAAGCCGAGAATTTGACCGCAGGGGTCGCTCTGGCGGCGCGAACCATAGATGACGGAGCGGCGTTTGCTGCTTTGGAGCGGCTGCGGATCGCCAGCGCCGCGCTGGAGAACTGAGATGGACGTAGGCGTATCGGACACCCTCGCGCAGATCTGCGCCGCCACCCTCGCCGAGACCCGGCGGCGCGAGAGCGACCTGTCGCTGACGCAGCTCAAGTATAAGGTCGCCCACCTCAAGGATCGCCCACGCAACTTCGGCGTCGCCCTCAAGGAAAAGGTCGCCGCCGGCCACTACGGGCTCATCACCGAGATCAAGAAGGCATCCCCCTCGGCCGGGCTGATCCGCACCGAGTTCGACCCGGTCGCCCTGGCCCAGATCTATGCCGACGCCGGCGCGACCTGCTTGTCCGTGCTCACCGACGAGGCGTTTTTCCAGGGCTCGCCCGACCACCTCAAGGCCGTCCGCGCCGCAGTCTCGCTCCCGATCCTGCGCAAGGATTTCATCCTGGAACCCTGGCAGGTTTACGAAAGCCGTTTGATGGGCGCGGATTGCATCCTGCTGATCATGGCGGCGCTGACGGACTCCATGGCGCGCGACCTCGAGGAATTGGCCCGAGCGCTCGACATGGACGTGCTCGTCGAAGTCCATAACCGCCGGGAACTGGAGCGCGCGCTCGGCCTGCAGACCCAGTTGATCGGCATCAACAATCGAAATCTCAAGACGTTGCAGACCAGTCTTGAGATCACAGCGGAGCTCGCACCCCTGGTTCCGTCCGACCGTTTCCTCATCGCCGAGAGCGGCATCCGCACCCATCAGGACGTGATCTGGCTGTGCGACGCCGGCGCGCGCTCGTTCCTCGTCGGCGAGAGCCTGCTGCGGCATCAGGATGTCGGCGCCGCCACAAGGGCGCTGCTCGGGGAATGAACCTCACCCATTTCGACGCCGAGGGCCGCGCCGCCATGGTCGACGTGTCGGCCAAGCCGGAGACCGCCCGCACCGCGACGGCGCGCGTGACGGTGGCGATGCAGCGCGCGACCGCCGATCTCATCCGCGACGGCCGGGCCTCCAAGGGCGACGTGCTCGGCGTGGCCCGCCTGGCCGGCATCATGGCCGCCAAGCGGACCGCCGACCTGATCCCGCTCTGCCACCCGCTCCCGATCACCGCCGTGACCCTGGACCTGCACGCCGAGCCGGACTCGGTCGAGATCGAAGCCACCGTCCGCACCACCGGCCGCACCGGGGTCGAGATGGAAGCGCTCACCGCCGCCAGCGTCGCCGCCCTGACCGTCTACGACATGTGCAAGGCGGTGGACCGCGGCATGCGGATCGACGGCCTGCGGGTCGTGCACAAGGATGGCGGCAAGTCCGGCGCTTTCAGCCAGGCATGATTCCCGTCGACGAGGCGACCAGCCGCATCCTCGCGGCGATGCGGCCGGTTGGCACCGAGACGATCGGGTTGTCCGCCGGATGGGGTCGGGTCCTGGCCGCACCTGTCACCGCCCGCCTTGACCAACCGCCCGGCGACGTGTCCGCCATGGATGGCTACGCGCTGCGAGCCGCGGATCCCGGACCGTGGACCGTCATCGGCAGCGCCCCGGCCGGCCATCCCTTCGAGGGCGCGGTCGGCCAGAACCAGGCGCTGCGCCTCTTCACCGGCAGCCTGATCCCGGCCGGCGCCGACGCTGTCGCCATCCAGGAAGACGCCGACCGCGACGGCGACCGCCTCACCCTGCGCGAAACGCCGATCAGCGGCCGCCACATCCGGCGCCGCGGCGGCGACTTCAGCACCGGCGACACGCTCCTCTCCCCCGGGACCCGCCTCACCGCGCGCGCCATCGGCCTCGCGGCAGCATCCAACCACCCGTGGCTCACGGTCCACCGCCGCCCGCGCCTCGCCATCCTCGCCACCGGCGACGAGATCGCCCTTCCCGGCGACCCCGTCCGGCCCGGCGGCATCGTCTCGTCGAACGCCCACGCTCTCGCCGCCCTCATCACCGCCGCCGGCGGCGACCCGGTGGTGTTGCCGATCGCGTCGGACGATCTGGACGCCATCGCCGCCACCGCCGACCAGATCGGCGGCATCGATCTGCTCGTCACCACCGGCGGCGCCAGCGTCGGCGAGCACGATCTGGTCCAGAAAGGCCTCGCCCTGCGCGGCTTCACCGCCGACTTCTGGAAGATCGCGATGCGCCCGGGCAAGCCGCTCATCTTCGGCGAGCTCGCGGGCACGCCCGTGCTGGGTCTGCCGGGCAACCCGGTGTCCGCCCTTGTCTGTGCCATCCTGTTCCTGGTTCCCGCGATCAAACGGCTCGCCGGTGAACCGCCGCTTGTCCCGCTCTCACGCGGGGTGTTGGCCGTGCCGCTGCCCGCCAACGATCGCCGGGCCGACTACCTCCGCTCCACCCTGTCCGTGTCGGCAACCGGCGACCTGCTCGTCACGCCCTTCCCACGCCAGGACTCGTCGCATCTCAAGGTGCTCGCCGAGTCGCACGCCCTCGCCGTACGCCCGCCCCATGCGGCCGCGGCGGCGGCCGGCGACGGGATCGATCTCATCCGATTAGACCAGGGTTTGTTCTGATCTAGTTGACGCGATTCGCGGAACCAACGTAGAACATCCCGGTTGCCGATTTGTTCCGATTCGGCTAGGCGGGAGCTGTCCCATGTTGACGCGTAAGCAGCACGAGTTGCTGGTATTCATCGATGGCCATCTGAAGAAGACCGGCTTCTCGCCATCGTTCGAGGAGATGAAGGAAGCCCTCCAGCTTCGCTCCAAGTCCGGCATCCACCGGCTGATCTCGGCCCTCGAAGAGCGCGGCTTCCTGCGCCGCCGGCATCACCGCGCCCGCGCCCTGGAAGTCACCCGATTGCCCAACGAAGTCGTAGACCGCGCGGAGTTGCCGGCGATCGAGGGCGCGGCACCGGTCGGGACCGCACCGGGCTTCTCACCCAACGTGATCAAGGGTGATTTCAGCCGCAATCTCGCGGGTGTCCGAGCCGCCAATGACGCCAGCGCGGTGCAGTTGCCGCTCTACGGGCGGATCGCCGCAGGTCTCCCGATCGAGGCGCTGCGCGACACCAGCTCGCACATCGAGGTGCCGATCGCGATGCTTGGCGCCGGCGAGCATTACGCGCTCGAGGTCGACGGCGACTCCATGGTCGACGCCGGCATCCTCGACGGTGACACCGTGATCATCCGCCGTGGCGAGCAGGCCGAGAACGGTCAGATCATCGTGGCGCTGGTGGACGAATACGTGACGCTGAAGCGCTTGCGCCGCCACGGCAAGTCGATCGCCCTCGAACCCGCCAACCCGGCGCACAAGGTCCAGATCGTCCCGGCCGACAAGGTGAAGGTGCAGGGCAAGCTCGTCGCCCTGCTGCGCAAATACTGATTCTATCGGGGAGGCCTCAACGCCTCCCCGACACTGCGCTCTTGATGGCCGATCGAAGCTGGCGCGGCACGTACGGCATCAGCATCTTGCGGCAGATGTTGATCGGCGTCCGGTCCGCCGGCCGGTAATCGCGCCAATCCGTGCGCGCCAGATTGGCGAAATATTCGCGCTGGCGGGGATGGTTGTCCAAATAGACCCAGGGCTTCGCGCCACCGTTATAATGGATGATCGCCGCCTCGGCGCACACCCGCCGACGCTCCGACTCCGAGAGGCCCAGATCGTAGGACGGCCGGAAGAACGGATTGATCACGTTCCATTTGTAGTCCAGCGGCAGCCAGTCGCCGAACAGGACCAGGTTGAGGATGTCCTGGTCCGCGTCGATCGCGCGCTCCGGATGCTCCTGGATGAACTCGACGCATTTGCGGCAATACTCCTTCGCCCGCCATGCCTCGATGTCCATCAGCAACACGCCTGAATTGAAGAACAGGCTTCCCGGCGGCATCCCATGCTGGGACGGCCGCACGGAGTTCGGGATCGCCACCGCCCCGACCGTCTTGCCCTCGAGATCGGTCTGCCACAGCGGCTCGATCGAGCGGACCGCCACCGTGTCCGGGTCCAGGTAGAGCACCCTCGACCGCCCCGGGAACAGCACGTCGGCCCAGAGCCGCAGATACGCATCCGCCGTCAGCGTATACGGCGTCGGGAACTCGGTGTCCGTCGGCACCGCGAACTTCTCGAACCGCATCGACACCCGCGCCTCGTCGCCGAACGAGCGCCGGAACCGCGGCGCGAACTGCTCGGGGTCCTCCGTCGATGCGATCACCACCTCGAGCGGCGAGGTCGAATGCTGGATCAGCGACGCCAGACAGGCGGCGCCATGCTGCGCGTAGGTGTTGTTGAACGCGAACAGGATCGAGATCGGGGGCGCCGTCATGGCGGCAGCTTACCACAGCCGGGTTGCACAATCCTTAATCGCTCTCCGCCGGCGGCAAGCTCTCGACTGCGGCGGCCGGCAGATCCGACTGCACCTTCCGCGCCGTCGGCGGCCCCGGCACCCACGGCCGGTCCCCCCTCACCTCCCGGTCCGTCACCACCCGTGCCGATCCCCCCTTGATCCACACGGACGCCGCCCCGTCCCGCCACACCGTGAACCGGTCCAGCAGCGCCACGCCGCGCGGGCACTCCCCCCGTGCCGGCTCGGCCGCCACCAGCAGCGTGACCTCGGCACACCCGCCATCGGGCACCTTGGCCTTGTTGCGCAGCAGCAGCACCGGCCCGATCTGGCACGACGCCGGCCCGCATAGCGGCGGCGCCCCGTCCCGGATCGTCTCGAACGGTCCCGCCGCGAAATGCGTCTCCCACTCCTCGCGGGTGAATTTCGACGCGCCGGCACTCTGCTGCCAGAACTGTGACCCGGCCCGGAACGCGATCAACCGTGCATCGCTCGACACCAACACATCCGGCAGCGGCACCGCCAGCGGCGACAGCAGCCCGAGCACGATCGGCACCACGCCCAGCATCCGCCATCGCGTCCGCCACAGCGCCAACCACGCCAGCCCCAGGCTGAACAGCAGCAGCCCCCACCCCGGCATCGGCCGCACCGCCATCGTCGCCTCCGGCCAGGACGACACGGTCTGGCCCACGAACAGGATCGCCTGCACGCCCCACCCCATCGGCGCCAGCGCCAGCCCTTCCAGCCCGAACGGCATCAGCGCCAGCCCGAGCAGCCCCAGCGGCATCACCCACATCGCCGTCAACGGCACCGCGATCACGTTGGCCGCGATGAAATAAAGCTGGATGTGGCCGAAATGGAACGCTCCATACGGCGCCGACGCCGTGCCCGCCAGCAGGCTCGTCAGCACCAGGGCGACCACGTGCGAGATCGTCCGCCGCCACCATTGGTGCCCGTAGAGCCGCGTCAGCACCGGCCGCAGCGCCTCGTGGCCCGAGATCAGCGCCAGCAC
>CAZZVQ010000080.1:13970-23967 GCA_964657565.1 uncultured Acetobacteraceae bacterium | reverse complement strand
GGGTTGGCCCAGCTGTAGAGGGCCGGGCCGGGGAGCGTCGCGGAGCGGTTGTATTCGAGGTATTTGGCGAGCGTGACTTCCTGCAAATCGGCCTGGATGCCGATGGCCTTCCACATGCCGGCGATCGCGCGGGCGACGTCGAAATCGTTCGTGAAGGCGCCGTTGGTCGCCAGGAACGGGAAGCTGACCGGCTTGTCGGGGCTGAAGCCGGCTTGTTTCAGCAGGTCGGCCGCCTTGGCCCTGTCGAACGGGAAGGCGTAGTTCTCGACGTAGCCGGGGGTGCCGGGGGTGGCCAGGACGCTCAGGGGCCGGGCCAGGCCGCCGTAGAACGCCTTCGAGATGGCGGCCTTGTCGATCGAGAGCTGCATGGCCAGGCGGACCCGCTCGTCCTGCATCGCGGGCAGGTAGCTCGGGGTCATCAGCATGACGATCTCGGAGAACGGGGCGGCGTCGGCGACCAGGCCGGGGATCTTGCCGAGCCGGGTCATCTCGCGCAGCGGGACTTGGACGGCCATGTCGGCGCGGCCGGATTCGACGGCGGCGGTGCGCGCGGTCGGGTCGGGGATGATCTGGAACGTCACGTTCTTGATGGCCGGCGCGCCGCCCCAGTAGCGGTCGAAGGCTTCCAGCACGACGCGCGAGCCGCGCTCGTATTGCACCAATTTGTAGGGGCCGGCGCCGATCGGCTTCTGCTTGAACTCGGCCTCGCCGACGCGCTCGATATAGGCTTTCGGCACGAAGTAGCTGGCGAGGAAGCCCAGGTAGATCGGCGCGGCGGGGGAGGGGTTCTTGAACACCAGCACCGCCTTGGTCGGCGACACGATCTCGAGCGCGTCGAGTGCCGGCAACATGCGGCGGGTCAGCATCGAGGGGTCCTTGGCCGGCCGGTCGATCAGCGAGAACTTGACGTCCTCGGTCGAGAGGGTGGTGCCGTCGTGGAATAGCACGCCGTCGCGGAGCGTGATCTCCAGGCGGTGTTTCTCCGCGTCCTGGAAGGTCCAGGCCGCGATCAGCCGTGGCTGCAGCTTCAGGTCGGGGGAGTAGTGCAGCGGCGAATCGAAGATGGCCTTGTAGACGGATTGCGCGCCCGTGAAGGTCGAGGCGGTCGGGTCCCAGGTGGGTATGTCGAACGGGTAGGCGATGGTCAGCGAGTCCTCGGCCGCCCGGGCCGGCGCGAGGGCGCTGGCTGCGGCGAGGAGGCCGATCGTGGCGCGCCGGGTCAGGTCCGTCATGCTGGAGCTCCTTGGATCGTGCGCGTGTTCATCGCGTAGTGGGTGTTGCGGCCGTGGAATGGCGGCAGCGTGTGGAAGTCGGCGCGCATCTCGTGGCGCACCGGGGAGGCGAGGGCGGCATCGAGCGCGGCGGGGTCGTCGAACACGACGCGGTTGCGTTGCAAGGCGGTCTCGCGGGGCCAGGCGACGCCGCTGCACCAGTCGATCCGGCTCGCCACCATGATGGCGCGGATGGCGGGGAAGCGGGCCATGATCGGCGGGTGGTGCGCGAGATAGTGCGAGAGCCAGGCGTTGGAGTCCTCGGCCTCGCCCTCGTAGGTGACGACGTAGGTGCAGCAGGTTGCGGTTGGGGGTGGGTTCGGCACCGGGAAGTCGCGCAGCAGCATCGCCTGCTGCGAGATCGGGGCGTCGCCGAGCAGTTTTGGCAGGGGGCCGTCGGCGGCCAGCGCGGCTTCGAGCGCCTCGATCGTGTCGAAGGCGCATTCCAGCATCAGCGGCGGCGGCGCGCCGTCATCGAGGTAGGGGTCGGTGGCGGCGGCGGGCGTGTAGATGTGGGTGTGCAGCAGGCCGGGAATGCCCGGCAGGCCGCGGGCGATCGCATCGGGATCGATGGCGGAATGCAGGGGGCCGCCGGGTGCGGCGGTGAGGAACAGTCCGAAACGGTTCGCGCTACTGATGGGCATCGCGGCGCATCTTTTCACCTTTGGCTGGATTTTGCATAGGATTTTAGCTTTAATTTTTTGGCTGAAGTTGGAGCGCCCTTGGCCAGCCTGTCGAGCCTCACTGCCGGTTTCGCGCCCGCGGAACGAACGCTTCCCGCGTTGCTGCGCCGTCAGGCGGAGCACGACCCGGGCCGAA
Organism: uncultured Acetobacteraceae bacterium; assembly: GCA_964657565.1. GTDB lineage: Bacteria > Pseudomonadota > Alphaproteobacteria > Acetobacterales > Acetobacteraceae > JAVVHH01. Next base: position 21,877 of record CAZZVQ010000080.1, on the reverse strand, counting down.
TCCTGTTCAAGGCGGGGGATGCCGCCTGGAGCGTGGAGACATGCTGCACCATCGCGGCGCGGTCGGCGGCGATGCTGGCGGGTGGCGGGATCGGCATGGGCGACCGGGTGGCGCTGATGTGCGGCAACCGGGCGGAGTTCATGCAGGTGTTCCTCGGGGCCGCCTGGCTCGGCGCGATCATCGTGCCGATCAACACCGCCGCCCGTGGCCCGCAACTGCGCCATGTGCTGTCCGATTGCGGCGCGCGGCTGCTGGTGATCGAGGCCGACCTCCGGCCGCGGCTCGATCTGATCGAGGTCGAAACGCTGCCGATCGAGCGCATCTGGGTGATCGACGGCGACATGCCCTTGCTCGGCGCCGAGAGGCTCCCGCCCGGCGACATCCGGCCCGAGACGACCATCGCCGTACTCTACACCTCCGGCACCACCGGTCCCTCCAAGGGCGTGTGCTGTCCGCATGCGCAGTATTTCTGGTGGGGCAGCGTCAGCGGCGATCTGCTCGGCCTGGTGGCGGGCGACGTGTTGGTCACGACCTTGCCGCTGTTCCACACCAACGCGCTGAACGCCTTCTTCCAGGCGCTGCTGCACGGGGCCCGCCTCGTCGTCGAGCCGCGCTTCTCGGCCACCAGCTTCTGGACCGCGCTGGCCGAGCATGGCGCCACCGTCACCTACGTGCTCGGCGCGATGGTGCCGATCCTGATGTCGCGGCCGCCCTCGGCGCATGACCGCGGGCACCGGGCCCGCATCGCGCTGGCGCCCGGCGTGCCCGGCCATCTGCATGCGCCGTTCACCGAGCGTTTCGGTATCGGGCTGATCGACGGGTTCGGTTCGACGGAGACGAATTTCGTGATCGGCACGACGCTCGACCGGCAGGCGCCGGGCTGGATGGGGCCGGTGTATCCCGGCTTTGCGGCCCGGGTGCTCGACGAGGCCGGCGAGGAGGTGGCGGACGGCGTCTCCGGCGAACTCGCCCTGCGCACGGACGAGCCCCTGGCCTTTGCGACCGGCTATCTCGGCCAGCCCGAGAAGACGCGCGAGGCGTGGCGGGACGGGTGGTTCCATACCGGCGACCGGGTCGTGCGGCGGGAGGACGGGTATTTCCGGTTCGTCGACCGGCTGAAGGATTCGATCCGCCGGCGCGGGGAGAACGTCTCCTCGTTCGAGGTCGAGCAGGTGCTGCTCAGCCATCCCGCCGTCGCCACAGCGGCGGCGTTCCCGGTCCGCTCGGAACTGGCCGAGGACGACATCATGGTCGCCCTCGTGCTGCGACCCGGCGAGCGCCTGGCGCCCGAGGCACTGATGGCGTTCTGCGCGCCGCGGATGGCCTATTTCGCCGTGCCCCGCTACGTGGCGTTCGTCGACGCGCTGCCGGTCACCGAGAACGGCAAGGTGCAGAAATTCAAGCTGCGCGAGCAGGGCATCATCCCCGGCGCCTGGGACCGCGAGGCCGCCGGCTACAAGCTCGCCCGCTGAGATGGCGGACTACTCGGGCGTCGTCATCGCCGGCTGCGCCGAGATCCCCTACCAGCGGCGGCGACCCGGCGGCAGCACGCTCGCCCTGCTCGCCGACGCCTTTCGACGGGCGATCGCCCAGGCCGGGATCGCGCATGCCGAGGTGGATGGCCTGGCCGTCGCGTCGTTCACCCTACCGCCGGACCATGCGATCGACGTCGCGTGGCAACTCGGGCTGACGCTGCGCTGGTGCATGGACGACGCGCTCGGCGGCGCCAGCGGCATCGACATGCTGCAGCACGCGGCGCGGGCGATCCAGGCGGGCGACGCCAGCACTGTCGTGATCCTGTCGGCCGACCATTTCGAAGCCGACGACTTCAAGCATCTCGTCGAGAACTACAACCGGACCACGCGGGACCGGCTGGCGCCGCTCGGCTTCGGCGGGCCGAACGCCCTGTTCGCGCTGGTGACCCAGGGCTACGCGGCCGCCCATGGGCTGGCGCGGGCCGATTTCGGCGCCGTCAGCATCGCGCAACGCCGTTGGGCGATGCGCAACCCGGGCGCCACCTACCGCTCCGAACTGACGCTCGAGGAGTATCTCGCCGCACCCTTCGTGGCGGAGCCGCTCTGCCGATACGATTGCGTTCCGGTCGTCTCCGGCGCCGACGCCATCGTCCTGCGCGCCGGCGGGGCGGGGATCGGCATCGCCGCGCTGGGCGCTTGTTACAATGTGGACCAGCAGGAAGGCGACGGCTGGCGCACCGGGCTGCCGGAGCTGGCGCCGGCGCTGTGGCGGGACGCCGGGCTGGGCCCGGAGGCGATGGACGTCGTTTCGGTGTATGACGACTATCCCGTCATGGTGCTGGCGCAACTGCACGATTTCGGCATCACCGGCCCGGACCTCCGCCGCTTCATCGCGGACGGGCTCCCCGGCCTGGCGCTCAACACCTCCGGCGGCCAACTGTCGGCCGGGCAGGCCGGGGCGGCGGGCGGCATGCACGGGCTGGTCGAGGCGGTCACCCAATTGCGCCAGGAGGCCGGCGACCGCCAGGTGGCCGGCGCGCGGCATGCGGTGGTCGCTGGCTACGGCATGGTGCAGTATCGCTACGGCATGTGCGCCAACGCCGTCATCCTCGCTGCCCCATGATCACGCTCCATGCCTGCGCGGCCTGCGGGCACATGCTGTTCCCGGCCCGCACGCTGTGCTCGCGTTGCGGCGGGGCGGCTTGGACGGGCGTGCCGTGTGAGGGCGGCGTGGTCGCGGCGGTCACGGCGCTGTTGGCCGAGGTGCGCACGCCGCAGGCCGTGCGCGTCATCGTGCGCCTGCGGCAGGCCACGGCGGTCGGCGCGAGCGTCGCATTGCACGAGGCCGAGGACGGCGCGATTTGGGGGATATCGGATGCTGACTAGACCCGATCATAAGCTTGCCGGGCTGATCGACGCCGCGCTGATCCGCTTCGGCGACGACGTGCCCCCGCGCCATCACCAGGACGCGCTGCGCCTGCAGCCGACGCTGCCGGACGCCTTGCTGCTGCCGCGCACGACGCAGGACGTCGCCGACATCATGCGCCTGTGCCGCCAGCACGGCACCCGCGTGGTCGTGCAAGGCGGCCTGACCGGCCTGGCCGGCGGCGCCCATCCGAAGCCCGGCGAGGTCGCCCTCTCGCTCGAGCGGATGCGCGGTGTCGAGGAGGTCGACGCGGATTGCGCGACGCTGACCGCGCTCGCCGGCACCCCGCTGCAGGAGGCGCAGGAGGCCGCCGAGGCCGCCGGCTTCATGCTGCCGATCGATTTGGGCTCGCGCGGATCGTGCAGCGTCGGCGGCGTGGTCGCGACCAATGCCGGCGGCAACCACGTCGTGCGCTATGGCATGACCAGGCGGCACGTGCTCGGGCTCGAGGCGGTGCTGCCCGACGGCACGATCCTGCGGCGGCTCAACAAGATGACCAAGAACAACGCCGGGCTGGATTGGACGCAGTTGCTGATCGGCGCCGAGGGCACGCTGGGGATCATCACCCGCGTGGTGTTCGCGCTGCAGCCCAGCCCGGGCGCGGTCCGCACCGCGCTGGTCAGCGTGCCCGATTTCCCGGCCGTGCTGGCCCTGCTCCGCCGCGGCGCCAGCACGCTGCCGGGCGGCTGGCTGACCTTCGAGGCGATGTGGCGCGAGTTCGTCGACGTCGCGGTCGACATCGTCGGGGTCAGCCCGCCGATGCAGCGGGGCGCCGATCTATGGCTGTTGCTGGAAGCGATCGGGGACGACGCCGCGCTGGAAACGCTGCTGGAAGCTGCCATGGCGGACGGGCTGGTGCTGGACGCCGTGCTGGCCGCCAGCGAGGCGCAGCGCAAGCAGATCTGGGCGTTGCGCGAGAGCCCGTACGAGTATCACCACCACATCCCGCGCATGCTCGGCTTCGACGTTTCGGTGCCGCGCAGCCAGATGCACCAGGCCGCCGAGGCCGTGCGCGCCGCCATGCGCGAGACCCTGCCCGACGAGCGCATCGCCCTGTTCGGCCATGTCGGCGACAGCAACCTGCACGTGCTCGCGACGCTGCCGGAGCGGGACCAGGCCGCCGCCAAGGCCCGCATCGAGGCCCTGGTGTATGGTGTCGTTGCTTCCCTCGGCGGATCGATCTCGGCCGAACACGGCATCGGCACTGCCAAGCGCGGCTGGCTGCATCTGTCGCGCACGCCGGAGGAGCTGGCGTTGCTGCGGCAGCTCAAGCAGGCGGTGGACCCGACCGGGCTACTCAACATGGAGCGCGTCTTCCCATGACCGCCAAATCCGCCCGCGTGACCCTGGAGCACATTACCGGCGTGCTCGGCATGCTGCCCACGCCGGCCACGCCCGACGCCGACCACTGGTCGTGCACCCAATCGGTCGACCTCGACGAGACCGCGCGCATGGCGGCGATGGTGGTCGATGCGGGGGTCGGGATCCTGCTGACGGCCGGGTCGTTCGGCGAGGGCGCGTCGTTGACCTGGGAGGAGCACCAGGCGGTGACGGACTGCCTGGTGCAATCGGTGGGCTCGCGCTGCCTGCTGTTCGCCGGCGCGACGACGATGAACACGCGCGACACGATCGCCCGCGGGCGGGCGCTGATCGAATTGGGCGCCGATGGGCTGTTCCTCGGGCGCCCGATGTGGATGTCGCTCGACCCCTCCGACATCGTGCGGTTCTACGCCGACGTCGCCGAGGCGCTGCCAGGGGTCAAGCTGATCGTCTACGACAACCAGTTCGCCTTCAAGGCGAAGATCGACACGGCGACGTACGCGGCGCTCAGCCGGAACGACGCGATCATCGCCACCAAGCATATCGGCGGCCCGGCCATCGGCGACGATGTGCGCGCCGTCGCGGGCCGGATGCGGGTGTTGCCGGTCGATGCGCAGTGGGCGGCGCTGGCCCGGGCGTTTCCCGCCGAGGCGGTCGCGTGCTGGAGCGGCAACGTGGCGGACGGGCCGGAGCCGCTGACGGTGTTGGCCGCGGCGGTGGCGCGGCGGGACTGGGCGCGGGCCGAGCAGATCTGTGCGCGGATGGCCTGGGCGCAGGCGCCGATGTTTCCCGGGGGCAAGCTGGAGAATTTCGTGGATTACAACGTGCCGATCGCGCGGGCGCGGCTGCAGGGCTCGGGCCTGGTGCGGTCGGGGCCGCCGCGGCCGCCGTATCTCTATGCGCCCGAGGGTCATTGGGAGGGCGGCCGCGAGACGGGCCGGCGGTGGGAAAGCCTGCGCAGGGAGATCGTCGATGAGCATTGATGGCTGGCTGGCCGAGAATCGCGCGCGGTTGCTCGACGAGTTGCTGCAGTTCATCCGGGCGCCGAGCGTCTCGACCGATCCGGCCTACGCGGACGGCATCGCGGCGGCGGCCGAAATCCTGCGCGCCCGGCTCGAGCGGATCGGGATGCGGGACGTGCAGCTGCTCGATGGGGGCGGGCACCAGGCGGTGTATGCGTCCTGGCTCGGTGCGCCCGGGGCTCCGACGTTGCTCGTCTACGGGCATTACGACGTGCAGCCGCCCGACCCGGTCGAGCTGTGGCACTCGCCGCCGTTCGAGCCGACGATCGTGGACGGGCGTATCGTCGCCCGGGGTGCGTCGGACGACAAGTCGCCGCTGTGGATCGCGGTGTCGGCGGCGGAGGCGTGGCTGGCGACGGCCGGGTCGCTGCCGGTGAACGTGAAGTTCCTGCTGGAGGGGGAGGAGGAGATCGGCAGCCGGACGCTGCCGGTCATCCTCGACCGGTATCGCGACTTGCTGGGGGCGGACGTGCTGATCTCGGCGGATGGCGGGCGGTGGCGGCCGGGGCGGCCGAGCGTGAACGTCAACAGCCGCGGCAATGTCAGCATGGAGATCACGGTCCGCACCGCCGCGCGCGACCTGCATTCCGGGCGTTATGGCGGGCCGGTGGGCAATGCGGCGACCGTGCTCGCGCGGCTGCTCGCCACGCTGCACGACGAGGACAACCGGATCGCGGTGCGGGGCTTCCACGACGGGTTGCGGCCGCCGGGGAATGCCGACATCGCGGGGATGGACGCGCTTGGCTTCGACGAGGACGCGTTCTTTGCCGAGATCGGCGCGCGGCCCGGCGCGATGGAGCCCGGCGTGCGTCTGCTCGAGAGCCTGTGGCTGCGCCCGACGATCGAGGTGAACGGCCTCTGGGGCGGCTATACCGGGCCCGGCGGCAAGACGGTCATTCCGGCCGCCGCGCATGCCAAGCTGACGTGCCGGTTGGGGCCGGGTCAGGTGCCGGACCGGGTCGTGGATGCGGTCGAGAGGCATCTGCGCGCGCAGATGCCCGCATATGCGGAGCTCGGGTTCGAGCGGCTGGGCGATGGGACGCCGGCCTATGCGATTCCCGAGGACGATCGGTTCCTGGCCGCGGTCGAGCGGGTGATCGAGCGGGTGCATGGGGAGAAGCCGGTCCGGGTCGGGATCGGCGGCACGCTGCCGGTGTCGCCGATGGTCAAGCAACTGCTCGGGCTGGAGACGGTGACGCTCTCCTACGCGATCGCCGACGAGCAGATCCATGCGCCGAACGAGTTCTTCCGGCTGAGCTCGTTCGACGACGGCCTGCGCGCCTGGACCGCGCTGTTCGACGAGGCGGCGCGGGCTTGAGGCCTACTTGCCGCCGTCGACGCTGATGATCTGGCCGGTGATCCAGGCGGCGTGGTCGCTGGCCAGGAACAGCACCATGGCGGCGATGTCCTCGGCGGTGCCGAGGCGGCGCATGGCGATCCGTTCGATCATCTGCTGCTGGCGCGCCTCGCCGTAGGCTTGCCATTGCCGTTCGGAGGACGGGTTGGAGCGGACGAAGCCCGGGGCGACGCTGTTGACGGTGATGCCGTGCTGGCCGAGTTCGTGCGCGAGTTGGCGCGTCAGGCCGATCTCGCCGGCCTTGGAGGCGGCGTAGGCCTGGATGCCGGTCAGGCTGACGCCGAGCCCGGCGCCGCTGGAGATGGTGACGATCCGGCCGGCGCCTGCGGCCTTCATGCCGGGGATCACCGCCTGGGCCATGAGGAACGCGCCGGTGAGATTGACGCCGAGGATCGCGTGCCACTGTTCGGGGGTCACGGTCTCGGCGGGCTGGCCGACCTGGCCGCAGACGCCGCCGGCGCTGTGCACCAGGATGTCGACCGTGCCGAGTGGGCCCAGCGCCGCGGCGATCGAGGCGGCGTCGGTGACGTCCAGTTCGGCGGTGCGGATCCGGTCGGACGCGACTGCGGCCAGGCCGGACGCATCGCGATCGACGGCGAGGACGTTGGCGCCGCACTCGGCGAGGCCGCGGGCGATGGCGCGGCCGATCCCTTGTGCGGCGCCGGTGACGATGGCGGTGCGGGCGGTGAGATCGATGTTCATTGCTTATTGCCCCTGGCGGGTTGCACCCGCCCTACGCGCTTGCGTGTTCACTGGCCCAGCCCTCACCCCGGCCCTCTCCCGGAGGGAGAGGGAGAAGGTGGCGTTGGAAAGGTTATCAACTTGGCCGGACGTTCCAGAAGAGGCTGAAGCCGTTCAGCAGGCCGGTGATCGCGGTGCGGTGGACGGTTGGGACCAGCACTTGGCCGAGCGGGATGTAGGGGACGTCCATGAAGGCCTGCTCCTGGATAGTGGCGGCGATTGCCTTCTGCTGGGCGACGTCGGAGGCGTCGAGCCATTGGGTGCGCAACTCTTCCAGCTTCGGGGCGGTCGGCCAGCCGCGGCCGGCGGCGCGGCCGTTGCCGCGCAGCGAGGCGTTGACGGCCGGGTTGAGCATGTCGAGGCCGGACCAGTAGGTGTGGAACACGCTCCAGCCGCCTTGGTCGACCGGCTCGGTCTTGGCGAGGCGCTGCAGCAGCGTGCCCCAATCGGTCGACTGCACGTCGACGTTCAGGCCCGCCTGTTTCAGCAGGTCGGCGCCGACCAGGCTGAGGGCGTTGATGATCGGGAAGTCGCTCGGCACCGGCAGCACCACGCGCTCGCCCTTG
>CAZZVQ010000080.1:0-13960 GCA_964657565.1 uncultured Acetobacteraceae bacterium | reverse complement strand
ACGGCGCGCTTGACGGCGGCGAGGTCGCGCTTGCCGGTCAGCGCCGTCATGCCGGCGTTCGACGCCATCGGTGTGCCAGGGCAGAACATGCCGACGCCGTCGCGCCACTTGGAGCGGTCGTCGCCGGCCGCGGCCAGCATGAAGTCGGATTGCCGGATCCCGCCCAGGAGCGCCCGCCGGAGCGCCGGGTTGTCGAACGGCGGCTGCAAGTGGTTGAAGCGCATGATGCCGATGTAGCCGGACACGTCCTTCAGTTCGACCAGGAGCTTCCGGTCGGCCAGCAAGGGCGGCAGCAGGTCGAGCGCCGGGTTCTCCCACCAATCCATCTCGCCGCTGCGCATGGCGGCGGCGGCGGTGGCCGGGTCGGGGATGACGTGCCACTCGACGCGGTCGAAATGCACGGCCTTCGGCCCGGCGGTGAAGTCTGCCGCCCCGCCCTGCCGCGGGATGTATTCGTAGAACCGCTCGTAGACGACCTGCGCGCCGGCGATCCGCTCGTCCGCCTTGAAGCGGAACGGTCCGCTGCCGACCATCTCGGTGATCTGCTTGAATGGGTCCGTCTGCGCCAGCCGTTCCGGCATGATGGCGCAGATGTTCGACCCGGCCTTGCCCAACGCGGCTGGCAAGAGAGGGAAGGGCTGCTTCAGGCGGAAGCGGATCGTGCGGTCGTCCGGCGCGGACAATTCGTCGGTCACGGCCAGTAGCGTCTGCCCGAAACTGTCGCGCGCGGCCCAGCGCTTGATGCTGGCCACGCCGTCGCGCGCGAGCACCGGCGCGCCGTCATGGAAGCGCAGCCCGTCGCGCAGGCGCAGCGTCCAGGTCAGGCCGTCCGTCTCGTGGCCGTCGAGCATCTGCGGCTGCGGCTGATAACGTCCGTCGATGCCGTAGAGGGTGTCGAACACCATCAGGCCGTGATTGCGGGTGACGTAGCCCTGGGTCCAGATCGGGTCCAGGACCGCGAGATCGCTCTGGGGGATGAAGCGGAGCGTGCTCGAGCTTTGGGCGCGTCCGATATGCGGGGCCGCCAATCCGGCGGCGGCGCCGACGAGGAGACTGCGACGGCGCATCAGGTCACTCGGCCGCCTGCCGGGGCTGCTGCGCATGGGACTCTCCTTTGGCTAGGCATCTCGATCGGATAGGAAGCCGGCAAGAAAGGAAGCGAGGTTCTGGCGCAGCGCGTCGATGGCGTAGCCGCCCTCCTGGATGATCACCGTCGGCAATCGCTGGGCGCCGATCAGGCGGCCGATGGCGCCGAAGCCTTCCGTGCTGATCCGCATCAGGTCGGAGGGGTCGGCGTGGAACGGGTCGAGGCCCAAGGATAGCACGAGGGCGTTGGGCTGGAAGCGCTGCACGGCGGCCAGGGCGGTGCGCAAGGCGTCGAGGAAGGCGGCGTCCTCCGTGCCGAGCGGGAGCGGCAGGTTCAGCGTGGTGCCGAAGCCGGCGTCGGCGCCCTGCTCGTCGGCGTAGCCGGCGTAGAAGGGGTAGGCGTCGTTCGGGTCAGCGTGGATGGAGACGAATTGCGCGTCGCCGCGGGACCAGAAGATGCCCTGCGTGCCGTTGCCGTGATGGACGTCGACGTCGAGCACGCTCACCCGCTCGACCCGGCGGCGCAGCCGTTCGACGGCGACAGCCGCGTTGTTTACGTAGCAGAACCCGCCGGCCAGGTCGGCATAGGCGTGGTGACCCGGCGGACGGCACAATGCGTAGGCCTCGCCGACGCCGCCGGCGACCGCGTCGGCCGCCTCGATGGCGCAATCGGCCGAGGAGCGGATGGAGCGCCAGGTCTGCGGACCGATCGGGACCGAGTTGCCGGACAGGTAGTAGCCGAGCTGTCCGTCGAAATGGCGGGGCAGGGTGCCCATGTGGCGCATCGCGTAGCACTGGGCGACGGCCATGGGGCCGGCCGGGCTCTTTTGCTGCCACTGGGCGTAGGCGGATTCGAGGAAGGTCAGGTAGCCGAGGTCGTGCACGGCGGCCAAGGGCTCGATGCCGTGGTCGCGCGGGCTGACGATGTCGTGGCGGCCTTCCTGGAGCGCGGCGAGCAGTTCGCGGGCGCGGTCGGGGGATTCGCGGGCGGGCACGAACATGCCGCGGGAGACGTATTGCTCGGGGTCGTGGAGCATGTTGTCTTCGGAGTAGACGGCGAGCATGCGCGTCCTTTCTGATGCGGACGGTTGGGTGATCGTTTCTTGGTGGGCTGAAGCCCACCCTACGCCGTTGTACGTCGGGTGGGCTTCAGGTCGTCGGGTCCATAAGATGGCATGCGGTCGCGTGGCCGTCGCGCACCAGGAGTGCCGGGGGGTTGGTGCGACAGCGGTCGAATACCGCGGGGCAGCGGGGATGGAAGGGGCAGCCCGGGACTATTCGCATTGGGCTCGGCAGTTCGCCGCGTAGCGCGGATTCGGTGGTGCGACGCTGGGGGGTCAGGACCGGGGCGGCGCGGAGGAGCGCCTGGGTGTAGGGGTGCTGGGGGGCGTCGACGACTGCGGCGGCGTCGCCGTATTCGACGACGCGGCCGAGATACATGACGGCGACCTGGTGGGCGAGGTGGCGCACGACGCGGAGGTCGTGGGAGACGAAGAGCATCGCCAGGCCGAGCCGGGCCTGCATGTCGAGCAGGAGGTTGAGGATTTGCGCCTGGATGGAGACGTCGAGGGCGGAGACGATCTCGTCGGCGATCAGCACGGCGGGCTCGACGGCTAGGGCGCGGGCGATGGCGAGGCGTTGGCGTTGGCCTCCGGAGAAGGCGCGCGGTAGGCGGGCGGCGGCGTCGGCCGGCAGGCCTACCAGGGCGAGCAACTCGGCGATCCGCGCCGGGATCGCCGGCTTCGGGACGATCCGGTGGACGTGCAGCACCTCGCCCAGCATCTCGCCGGCGGTCATGCGCGGGTTGAGGGAGCCGTAGGGGTCCTGGAACACCATCTGGACCCGGCGGTTGTAGCGGCGCAGGGCGTCGCCGCGGAGGGCGCGGACGTCTTCGCCATCGTAGACGATCTGGCCGCCGTCGAGCGCGATCAGCCGCACCAGCGCGCGCGCCAGGGTGGATTTGCCGCAGCCGGATTCGCCGACCACTGCGAGGGTCTGGCCGCGGACGATGCGGACGGAGACGCCGGCCAGCGCGCGGACGAGCGGCTTGGGGCCGCGGTGGAACAGGGACCGTAGGCCGAGGCGGACGGGGAAGGCGCGCTCGAGATCGTCGGCTTGCAGCAGGGTCGTCATGCCACGAGCGCCGGCTCGGATTGCACGGTGTCGGCGCGGATGCAGGCGGACAGGCGGGCGGGGCCGACGGGGACGAGGGCCGGGTCGCCGGTGCGGCAGGCGTCGATGGCGAAGGCGCAGCGCGGGGCGAAGCGGCAGCCGGGCGGGATCGCGCGCGGGTCCGGTGGGGTGCCGGGGATGCCGCCGAGGCGGGTGTGCGCCTGGGCGGCGCCGGGGAGCGAGCGCAGGAGGCCGAGGGTGTAGGCGTGGGCGGGGCGGGTGAATACCGCCTCGACCGGGCCGGACTCCATGACGCGGCCGGCATAGAGCACCACGACGCGGTCGCAGGTGCCGGCGACGACGCCGAGGTCGTGGGTGACGATCACGACGCTCATGGCCAGGTCGTCCTTGAGGCGGAGCAGGAGTTTGAGGATCTGGTCCTGGATGGTGACGTCGAGCGCCGTGGTGGGCTCGTCGGCGAGCAGCAGCTTCGGGCCGCCGGCGAGGGAGGCGGCGATCATGGCGCGCTGGCGCATGCCGCCGGAGAATTCGTGCGGGTAGTTGGACAGCCGGCGCCGGGCGTCGGGGATGCCGACCTGGTCGAGCAGCGCGGCGGCGCGGGTGCGGGCGGCGCCGCCGCGGATGCCGGAATGGACGGTGATGGATTCGGTGATCTGCAGGCCGATGGTCAGGACCGGGTTGAGCGCCGACATCGGCTCCTGGAAGACCATGGCGATCTCGCCGCCGCGGATGGCGCGCATCCGGGGCTCCGGCAGGGCGAGCAGGTCGGTGCCTTGCCAGGTCACGTCGCCGGTGGTGTGGGCGGTGGGCGGGAGCAGGCGCAGGATGGCGCGCAGGGTGAGGCTCTTGCCGGAGCCGGATTCGCCGACGATGCCGAGCACCTCGCCGGCCGCGATTTCGAGGTCGATGCCGTCGACGGGCCGGGCCGGGCCGATGGCGACCTGGAGGTTGCGGACGCGCAGCATGGTCATGAGCGGCGCCGCAGCCAGCCGGCCAGGCCGTCGCCGAGCAGGCTGAAGCCGGTGCCGGCGAGCACGATGGCGATGCCGGGGAAGATCGACATCCACCAGGCGGTGCTCATGAAGTTCTTGCCGTCGGCGATCAGCACGCCCCACTCGGCCTGCGGTGGCTGCGCGCCGAGGCCGAGATAGCCGAGCGAGGAGCCCAGCAGGATGGCAAGTGCCATGTCGGTCATCCAGTAGACCAGGATGGGCGAGATGGCGTTCGGGAGCAAATGGCGGAAGATGATGCGCAGGGGGCCGTAGCCCATGACACGACCGGCGGCGGCGTAGTCGCGCTGGGCCTGGGCCTGCACCTCGCCGCGCATGAGGCGGGCGTAGATGATCCAGTTCACGGCCGAGACGGCGACGTACATGTTGCGCAGCCCGGGGCCGAGCACGGCGACGATGGCGATGACGATGACCAGGAAGGGGATGGTGATGAAGACGTCGACGATGCGGCGGAACACCGCGTCGGGCCAGCCGCCGACATAGCCGAGGATGCTGCCGACCAGGGTGCCGAAGAGGGCCGGGAACAGGGTGCTGAAGATGGCGATCTGCAGGTCGATGCGGGAGGCCCAGATGGTGCGGGAGAGGATGTCGCGGCCGAAATTGTCGGTGCCGAAGGGGTGTGCCCAGGAGGGCGGCTGCATCAGTGCGGTGAAGTCGAACGCGTCGGGCGGGTAGGGGGCGATGGCGTCGGGGATGACGGCGCAGGCGGCGAAGAGGAGGAGGATGGCGAGGCCGATCAGCGTCGCCGGGCGGGGCCAGGTGATGGTCCGGAGCGAGGCGGCGGTCATCGTGCGAGCCGGGGGTCGAGGAGGGCCTGCACGGCGTCGGTGAGCAGGAACACCATGCTGACCATGACGGCGAGCACCATGCTGAGGCCCTGCACGACGGGGTAGTCGCGGGCGAAGATGCTGTCGATCAGGAGGCGGCCGATTCCGGGGATGGCGAAGACGGATTCGGTGATGACGGCGCCGCCGACCAGGGTGCCCATGTTGAGGCCGAGCAGCGTGACGGTGGAGATGATGGCGTTGCGCAGCACGTGCCGGCCCAGGATGAGGCGCGGCGGGAGGCCCTTGGCGACCGCGAAGCCGACGTATTCGGCATTCAGCACGTCGGCGAGGGATTGCCGCAGGTTGCGCAGCAGCACCGCGGCCAGGGAGAGCGCGAGGGTAAGCGCCGGCAGGAAGAGGTAGTAGAGGTCTTCGAAGAAGCCGGAGCCGATGCCGCCGACCGGAAACCAGTGCAGCCCGGCGGCCAGCGTGATCAACAGCACCAGGCCGATGTAGAAGACGGGCATGGACAGGCTGATCTGCGCGACGACGCGGATGATGGCGTCGGCCCAGCCGTTCGGGCGCAAGGCGCCGATGAAGGCGAGCGGCACCGCGAGGAGGAGCGCCAGGGCGGCGGCCATCGAGGTCAGCAGGAGGGTGATCGGCAGGCCGTCGACGATCAAGCGCGAGACGGGGACGCGGAGGGTGATGGAGTCGCCGAGCTTGAGTTGGACCGTGCGGAGGAGGAACTCGCCGAACTGCACGAGCACGGGCTCGTCGAGGCCGAGTTCGCGGTGCACGTCGGCGATGCGGGCGTCGGTGGCGCGGTCGCCGAGCATGACGAGGGCGGGGTCACCGGGCAGCAGCCGCATGAGGCCGAAGATCAGCAGGGCGACGATGACTACGGTGAACGCCACCTGGAGCAGGCGGCGCCCAAGGGCGGTCAGGAGGCCCATGGTGCCCGGTCCAGCAAACCAGACCTTTCCGCTCGCGGACCCACCCTCACCCCGGCCCTCTCCCGCCAGCGGGAGAGGGGGCAGGAACGGGGAGGGGGGATTATTGGTCCTTCCAGGCGTTTACGAAGATGTTGTTGCCGAGGGGGATCTGGACGAAGTCGTGCACCTTCTTGGTCATGGCGACGGGGTAGGGGACCTCCATCGCGAAGACGATCGGCGCGGCGTCGGCGTAGCGCTCCTGGATCTCCTTGTATTGCGCGGCGCGCTTGGCGGGGTCGAGCTCCTCCTGGCTCTGAGTGAACAGCTCGTCGATGCGCTTGTCGTCCCAGCCGGAGCGGTTGTTCTGCCGGGTCGGGTAGTAGGCGAAGATGGAGGTGATCTCGCTGGGGTCGTTGATGTCGTTGGTCCAGAGCGACGAGCGCATCTGGAAGTCGCCGGCGTTGTAGCGGGCCAGGCGCGTGGCTGAATCGAGGGTCTCGGCCTTCAGCCGCACGCCGGCCTGGGCCCAGAATTGCTGCAACACCGCCAGCTTGGCGGTGTCGTCGGCGCTGCCGGCCAGGATGGTGCAGGTCAGGTCGAACCCGCTGCCGTAGCCGGCCTCGGCGAGCAGCGCCTTGGCCTTGGCGAGATCGTAGGAATACAGCGGCTTCGGGCCGTACGACAGCGGCGTCGACATCGGCATGAAGCTGTGGGACGGCGTGCCGGTGCCGTAGGAGACGACTTGGATCAGCGCGTCCTTGTTGGTCGCGTAGTTGAGCGCTTGCCGCACGCGCTGGTCGGCGAGCGGGTTCTTGCTGCCATCCTTGAGCGTCGGCCGGGCATTGAAGGCGAAATAGTTCACCTGTGCGGCGGGGAACAGCACCATGTTCAGCTTGGCGTCCGCCTTCAGCTCGGCGACGCGGGAGTAGGGGACGAACTCGACGACATCGAGCTCGCCGGCGCGCAGCTTCAGGATGCGGGTGGCGTCGTCGGGGATGATCTGGAATTTGAGGGTGTCGAGATAGGGCAGCTTCTTGCCGTCGGGCGCGGTGTGCCAGTAGAACTTGTTGCGTTCCATCGTCATTTCGCTGTTGCGCTTCCATGCGCTCAGCACGAAGGGGCCGGACCCGATCGGGTGCTCGGCGAAGTTCTTGCTCTTTTCTTCGAGGTCGGCGCCGGGGGTGGCCATGACCAGCTTCTCCGGCATGATGCCGGCGTTGAAGGTGGCGACCGACTGGATGATGACCGGGTCCGGATGCGCCATGTTGAGGATGACCTGGTCCGGCGCCTTGGTGTCGATCGAGCCGATGGAGCTGAGCAGGAAGGCGAACTCGCCGCCGGTGTCCTTGTTGCGGGCGCGGTCGAGCGACCATTTCACGTCGCTCAGCTCGATCGGGGATCCGTCGGCGAACTTGATGTCGGGCCGCATGGTGAAGGTCACCATCTTGCCATCGTCGGAAATCTTGTAGCCGGTGGCGAGGCCGGGCTCGGTGCCGCCCTTGCCGTCATCGGCGGGCAGCAGCAGCGTGTCGTAGAGGTTGAGCGCGAGCCAGATGTCGGCGTTCTGGGCGGTGTGGACCGGGTCGAGATACTGGCTCTCGATGGCCCGGCCGAAGACGAGCGTGCCGCCCCGCGTGGCGGCGTGAGCGCCAACTGCCGAAGAAAGCATCAACAAAGTGGCGTAGGTGAGGGCCCGGCCCGCGCGGATCTTCATCTCTCGTCGTCCCATCGAATGTCGATGGGTTACCATTCAAGCGCCGTGCCAGGCTTGGACATCACTCCATCGCCGCGTGGGCCGGGTCGACTTTGACGGCTTTGGCGGGGCGCTTCATCAGCAGCAACAGCAGAACGGACGGCGCGGTGACGTAGAGCATGGCCCGGAAATCGTCCAAGTAAGCGATGATGTTGGCCTGCTGATTGATCAGCTGGTCCAGCATCGCGGCGCCCTTGGGCGTGCTCGGCGCCAACATGGCCATGGCTTGGCTGCCGGCGTGCATCACCGGGCTGAACGGCGTGACGTGGGCGGCGAGCTCGGCGTGGTTGACCTGCACGTTGCGGGCGAGCAGCGCCGAGGCGGCGGAGACGCCGACGGCGCTGCCGACGTTGCGCAGCAGCGAGAGGAGCGAGGTGCCGTCGGTGCGCAGGTCGGCCGGGAGGGTGGCGAAGGCGATGACCTGCAGCGGGATGAACACGAAGCCGAGGCCGGCGCCCTGGACGACGATGTTGAGCGTGACGGTCCAGCGGTCCACGTCCGGGGTCCAGGCGGTCATGCGCCACAGGCTCCAGGACAGGAGTGCGACGCCAAGGGCCATCAGCTTGCGCGGGTCGACGCGGCTCGAGAGCCGGCCGGCGAGCATCATGGCGCCCATGGTGCCGAAGCCGCGCGGGGCCATGACCAGTCCGGCGGTGGCGACGGGGTAGCCGGCCAGTGTCTGCAGCCAGGGGGCCAGCAGGGCGGAGGAGGCGAGCAGGACCATGCCGACGGCGAACATCACGAGCAGGCTGGCGGACAGGTTGCGGTCCATGAACAGGCGGGGCGAGATGAACGGGCGCTGCGCGGTCACCAGGTGGACCACGAACAGGTAGATGCCGAGGCCGCCGAGCGCCGCCTCGACGATGATCTCGCGCGAGCCGAACCAGTCCTGGTCCTGGCCGCGGTCGATCATGAGCTGCAGCGCGCCGAGGCCGAGGGCCAGGACGCCGAAGCCGAGGAAGTCGAACCGCATGCCGGCCTTGCTGTCGGATTTCGGCAGGAACAGCCACAGGCCGGCGATGGCCAGCAGGCCGAACGGCAGGTTGACGTAGAAGACGTAGCGCCAGTTGTAGAGGTCGGTGAGGTAGCCGCCGAGGGTGGGGCCGAGGATCGGGCCGACCATGACGCCCATGCCCCACATCGCCATGGCGGAGCCGCGCTGCTCGGGCGGGTAGATGTCGAGCATGGTGGCCTGGCTGAGCGGCACCAGGGCGGCGCCGAAGACGCCCTGCAGGAGGCGGAAGAGCACCATCTGCTCCAGGCTTTGGGCGACGCCGCAGAGCATGGAGGCGGCGGTGAAGCCGATGAGGCAGATGAGGAAGAGGTTCTTGCGGCCGAACCGGGCCGAGAGCCAGCCGACCGGGGCGGTCATGATGGCGGCGGCGACGATGTAGCTGGTCAGCACCCAGGTGATCTGGTCGCTGGTGGCGGACAGGCTGCCCTGCATGTAGGGCAGGGCGACGTTGGCGATGGTGCTGTCGAGCGCCTGCATCAGCGTGGCCACCATGGCGCAGACGGTGATGATGCCGCGGTTCTTGACCGGATTCATCGCGTTACTGGGTTCATGACGTTACCAGAGGTCGTGCAGGGAGCGCGTGTGTCCGGTGTCGATGTCGGCTTCGACGCTCA
Source organism: uncultured Acetobacteraceae bacterium (assembly GCA_964657565.1). Taxonomy (GTDB): domain Bacteria; phylum Pseudomonadota; class Alphaproteobacteria; order Acetobacterales; family Acetobacteraceae; genus JAVVHH01. The sequence continues at coordinate 4,647 of CAZZVQ010000080.1, read as the reverse complement.
TGCCGGCGCGCAGCGGGGGGTCGCCGGGCTTGGGCTCGAGGCTGATGCGGACCATGATGCGCTGCACCACCTTGACCCAGTTGCCGCTGCTGTTCTGCGCCGGGAGGATGGAGAACTCGCTGCCGCTGGCGGGCGCGATGGATTCGACGCGGCCGATCCAGGTCCGGCCGGGGTAGGTGTCGACGGTGACGTCGACGGTGTTGCCGGGTCGGACGTAGGTGAGCTCGGTCTCCTTCGGGTTCGCTTCCACCCAGACGCGCTCGGCCGAGACGAGGCCGAAGGCGCCGGTGCTGGCGCCGAGATACATGCCGGGCGAGACGGCATCGACGCCGGTGACGATGCCCTGGATCGGAGCCAGGACGGTGGTGTGGTCCAGTTGCCGCTGGGCCTCGTCGACCTGGGACTGGGCCTGTTTGTAGGCCGGCATGGTGGCGATGTCGGCATTGGCGTCGCCGCCGAGCCGGGCGAGCTGGACCTGTGCGGCGACCTTGGCCGATTCGAGGGCCTGGTTGTCCATCTGCAGTTGGAAGCGGGAGTCGTCGAAGGTCTGACGCGACACGTCGCCGCCCTTGACCAGGCCGTTGGTGCGGTCGAAGCGGGCTTGGTCCAACTGGACCTGGGACGATTTGGTGGAGACGTCGCGCAGCATGCGTTCGTAGTCGCGCTTGGCGGCCGAGAGCGTCAGGCCGGTCATGGCCAGGTTGGCCTGCGCCGATTGCAAGGCGATGCGGAACTGACGGTCGTCGAGCTTGAGCAGCACGTCGCCCTTGTTGACCTCCTGGCCCTCATGGACGGGCACGGCGGCGATCAACCCGGATACGTCGGTGGCGACCGAGAGGCGGCCGGCCTGCACGTAGGCGTTGTCGATCTCGACGTGGCGGCCGCCGTTCAACCAAAAATACAGCGACCCGGCGCCGACGGCGACGATGCCGCCCAGCATCAGCACGGGGCGGAGCCAGCGGCGGTTGCGGCGGGCGACGAGGGTGGTCTTCTCCTCCGGCAAATTGCGCAGGGAAGTAGCAGCCTGTGACATTAGACGGCGTCCTCTACCTTTGTTCTTGCTTCTGGGTTGCGTGACAGGGTGCAGCGCATCGCCGTCAGCGCGGTGATGGCCGCTTCGATGTCGCTGGGGCGCAGGCCGGCGGTGACGTGGACGAAGAGTTCCTCGCGCTGTTGGTCTAGCGCTTCGAGGACGGGCTCGACGCCGGGGAGGAGATGCAGGCGCCAGATGCGGCGGTCGGCGGGGTCGGCGCGGCGCTCGAGCAGGGCTCGGGCTTCGAGGCGGTCGACGAGGCGGGCGACGGTGATGGGCTCGACCTCGAGCTTTTCGGCGAGCTCTTTTTGCGACAGGCCGGGCTGGCGGTTGAGCCAGGCGAGGATCAGCCATTGCGCGCGGGTCATGCCATGGGCGCGGGCGCGGCGGTCGGCTTCGACGCGGATCAAGCGGCCGACGTCGCCGATCAGCACGAGAAAGTCGGAGGAGAAGGGCACGTTCGCTATAATAAGCGACGTTACGACTTTCTCAAGCGGAAAGGTTGGCCGAGTTAGCCGCTGGCGGGTAGGTCCGGGATGGTCAGGAATGCCTGGGCGACATGCTGGAAGGCGCGATGGGCGCGGCTGACGATGAGGGAGTGGGCGGCGCCTTTGATGATGGAGAGTTGGCGGTCGCCGTTGGGCAGCTTGGCGAAGAAGGCTTGCAGGTCCTCGAGCGAGGAGATGCCGTCGTACTCGCCTTTGACGAGGAGGACCGGGCTGAACACCTGGGCCGGGTCGACGATGGGCAGGTTGGCGGTCATGTCGAGATAGGTGCCGGTGGGGACGCTGTCGCCGTTGACGATCTCTTTCTCGACGAAGGCGCGGGCGACGTCCGGGTCGGTGGTGCCCGGATGGTCGCGGGTGAAGATGCTTTCGAGCATGGCGCGGTCGCGGGGGCGGCGGTTGTGGGTACGGTAGAACTCGGTCTGCTCGGCGCGCTTGGCCAGGGTGGGGGAGCCGGCGCCGGTGTAGGTGAAGGCGCTGAGGATCAGGCGGCCGGCGCGGTCGGGCTTGGCGGCCGCGAAGGCCGCGGCGCGGATGGCGCCGGAGGATTCGCCGAGGAGGTGCTGGACGGTCTGGCCGGTTTCGGCGCGGATGAGGTCGGTGGCGACGATCAGGTCCTGCACGCCGCTGGCGATGTCGGAATTGCCGGTGGTGCGCGAGGAGCGGCCGTAGCCTTCGTGATCGAGCGTCCAGACATCGTAGCCGAGGCGGGCGAACACGTTCATCAGGGAGAATTCGGCGTGCCCGGGGACGGAGAGGTCGAAGCTGGCCAGGGCGGCGGGAGAGGAGCCGTGCACCAGCAGCAGGACCGGGAGCGGCGCGGCGCCGGGGGCGTGGGCGCGCTTGCGGTACATCGCCAGGCGGATGGCTTCGCCGTCGCGATGCTTGGTCGCCCAGTAGCTGGCCGACCACAGGTCCGGCGGCGTTTCGGGCGCGGGCAGGTCGGTGGCGGCGGCGGTCAGAACGGCGACGCCGGCCAGGGCGGTGGCGCCGATGAGGTGTCGGCGCGTGGGCTGGGTTGGCGACATGGCGTCCTCCAGTGTGATCGTTTCGGTTCAGCCTATCGCGGGCCGACGGGCGGACCAAGGACCGCTTGCGTCCGCCGCGCCGAGTGGCAAGGTTGCGCCATGCCTCATCTCGTGGACCACGTCTCCTCCAGCGCGCGCACGCTGCCCCCGGTGGACGATCGCGTGTTGCAGATCGTTCGAAGCGCCGGGGCGTATCAGTTCGGGGATGACGGGCGACGGTATGTCGACACCGCGATGGGGTTCGGGGGCACGATCCTGGGGCATGCCGACCCGGCCGTGGTGGAGGCGTGCACGCGGGCGATGGCGGCGGGGCCGTTGCCGTCATGGCAGCATCCGGGCGAGGAGCGCGCGGCAGCCGCGCTGGCCGCCGCGCTTGCGCCGCTGGGCCGGGTCATCTTCACCAATTCGGGCAGCGAGGCGGTGCATCTCGCGACACGCATCGCGCGTGTGGTTACCGGGAAGGCGCGGATCGCGAAGATGGCGGGCGGGTTCGATGGGTGGCTGGATGACGTGTCGCTCGGCGGGGTGTCGACGGCGGAGGCGGCGTTCCATGACCAGCACCGGCCGACGAACGAGCGGACCACGCTGCTGCGGTATAACGATTTCGGCGATGTGGAGCGGCTGTTCGAGGAGAACGACGACATCGCCGGCGTGCTGTATGAGCCGATGCTGGCGAACGCGGCGTGTTTGATGCCGGCGCCGGGTTACCTGGCGCATGTGCAGGCGGTGGCGCGGCGGCACGGGGCGCTGCTGATTGCCGACGAGGTGCTGATGGGGTTTCGGTTGCGGGCCGGGCTGACCAGCCACTGTTTTGGGCTCGATCCGGATCTGGCGACGGTGGGCAAGGCGGTGGCGAGCGGCATCGCGGCGGCGGCGGTGGTCGGCAAGGACGGGGTGCTGGCGGAGTTCATGGCGCGCAAGGGCGTCCGCGGCGGGACGTTCAGCGGCAATCCGGTCGCGTGTGCGGCGGTGGAGGCGACGCTGGCGCGGCTGGCGACGGCGGATTATCCGGCGCTGCTGGCGCGGGGGGATGGGCTGCGGGCGGAGATCGAGCGGAGTTTCGCGGATGCCGGTGGGGAGGTCTGCACGAGCGGGTATGGGAGCGTGTTCAGTCTATGGTTCGCGAGCGCCCCGCCGGGCGATTACGAGCAGGCGCATCGCCTCGCCGACCCGGCTCGCGCCGGCAGGTTGCACGCGGCGCTGCGGCGGCACGGGGTGATCGTCATGCCGTCCGCGTGGGGGCGGCTGTACGTGTCGTTCGCGCATGATGACGAGGCGCTGGGGCTTCTGGGCGACGCGTTCCGGCAGGTGGTTCGAAGCTGACGGAAAGAGCCGTCAGGCTCGGCTCGGCTTGGGAAGGCCGGGTCAAACCCGGCCATGACGACTTTGAAATGAAAACTTTTCAGCAGCCTGCTAGCCGCACTAGCCGGGCGGAGCCGCGTTCGATCAGGGTGCCGGGGAGGAGGAGGCGGTTGGGCTTGGCGCCGGGGGCGTCGAGGCGGTGCACGAGCATGTCGACGGCGGCGGTGGCGAGCTGGTCGATGGGTTGGCGGACGGTCGTGAGGTCGTAGCCCTGGTGGGCGGCCTCGGCGACGTCGTCGAAGCCGATGACGGAGAGGTCGCGGGGGGCGGCGAGGCCGAGCTCGAAGCGGCAGGCGTCGAGCACGCCGAAGGCGAGCGGGTCGGTGACGCAGAACACCGCGTCGGGGGCGCCGGCGCGGCGGACGTGGTCGAGGAAGGCGACCCGGCCGCTGGCGTAGTCGGGGCCGGAGGCGAGCACGGTCACGTCGCGGGGGTCGAGGGCGGCGAGGAAGCCCTCGGTCCGCTCGCGGTTGACGGGCCAGTCGGCGGGGCCGCCGAGGCAGACGAAGCGGCGATGGCCGGCGGCGTGGAGGCGGCGGGCGACGTGTTGGGCGGCGGCGGCGTGGTCGGTGGCGACGCGGTCGACTTGGGCGAGCGCGACGGGGCGGTTGAAGAACACGACGGGGACGCCGCGCTGGAGGAAGGGCCGGATCTGCGCCTCGCCGAGCATCGCGGCGACCATGAGGCCGTCGAGCGGGTAGGTCTGTGCGGCTTGGGC
>CAZZVQ010000079.1:0-24518 GCA_964657565.1 uncultured Acetobacteraceae bacterium | reverse complement strand
CCCGGAGGGAGAGGGAGCAGTATTCTATCTGTTTCGTTAACCTCGATCGCAATCCCGAGCGGGAAGCGGAGTTGAGCCGGCAGTTCGCCGGCTCGGCGCCCCCGCTCTATCGCAGCGCCGGCGTCGAGGGCAGGCGGTTGCCGGTCGCGGCGGTGCAGCGTCTCGGCGGCGACCCGCACATGCGGGGCACGCTGGGATGCTTTCTGAGCCATGCCGGCGCGTGGGAAGCGATGCTGAACCGAGGCGATGACCATTGTCTGATCGTCGAGGACGACGTCATCCCGCTACTCGACCTGCCGGCCGATCTCGATCGATTGGGCTTGCCCAACGGATTCGACATCGTGTTCGTCAACGACCGGATCGCCCCGCGTCTCGACCCGGCCGAGACAACCCGGTTCACCACCCGCACGTTGCAAGCGGCGATGCACGCGTTCCCGGCCGAGGATAATGCGCCCGGGGGCGACGGCTACATCCTGAGTCGGAAAGGGGCGCAGAAATTGCTGACATGGGTGGGCGAGGACGGGTTCGGCGAGGACGTCGATTGGCGGCTCATCGCCTACGGGCTGAGCCCAGCGGCCATCGCCGCAGTGCCGCGACCAAGCCATGCCGGGCCATGGCTCGACAAGGTCAGCCGCCTGGTCGGCCGCCCCGAGCGGCTGGACGCGCATGTGCTGCACCCGCCGCTGATCCGCACGGTCGGGGTCAGCAGCGACCGCGAAGACGAGAATCGGGTGCACGGCTGATGGACCGGGTCGAATGCGTGGTCATCGGCGCCGGCGTGGTCGGGCTCGCGGTCGGGCGCGCGCTGGCGCTGGCCGGGCGCGAGGTGCTCGTGCTGGACGGGGCCGAGGGCATCGGCACCGGGGCGTCGTCGCGCAATTCCGAAGTGATCCATGCCGGGATCTACTATCCCGCCGGCAGCCTCAAGGCCCAGATGTGCGTCGACGGCAAGCGCATGCTCTATCAATACTGCGAGGCGCGCGGGGTCCCATACAGCCGGCTCGGCAAGCTGATCGTCGCCGCCGACGAAGCGGAAGTGACGGTCTTGGACGGGATCAAGGCCAAAGCCGCGGCCAACGGCGTCGACGACATGCAGATGCTGTCCGGCCCGGCCGCGCGCGAGCTCGAGCCGGCGCTGCGTGTGGCGGGCGCGCTGCTGTCGCCGAGCACCGGCATCGTCGACAGCCACGCCCTGATGCTGGCGTATCAAGGCGATCTCGAGAATGCCGGCAGCGGCGTCGTCGTCCACGCGCCCGTCCTGGGCGGCGAGGCGCGGGATGGCGGGTTCATGCTGGATATCGGCGGCGACGAGCCGATGACGCTGGCCTGCGACCTCCTGGTCAACGCCGCCGGGCTGCATGCGCCGTCGATGGCGCGCGCCATCGAGGGCATCCCGGCCGAGACGATCCCCGGCGAGTATCTCTGCAAGGGCAGCTACTACTCGCTGCAGGGCCGGGCGCCGTTCACCCGGCTGATCTATCCGGTGCCGGAGAAGGCCGGGCTGGGCGTGCACCTGACGCTCGATCTCGGCGGCCAGGCGCGGTTCGGCCCCGACACGGAATGGGTCGAGCGCGAAGAGTACGACGTCGATATCAGCCGCGCCGCCGGGTTCTACGCCGCGATCCGGCGCTACTGGCCGGCGCTGGCGGACGGCTCGCTGTCGCCGGGCTACGCGGGCATCCGGCCCAAGATCAGCGGGCCGACCGAGCCGAACGCCGATTTCCGCATCTCCGGGCCGGCCGAGCACGGGCTGGGCGGGCTGGTCAACCTGTTCGGGATCGAGAGCCCGGGCCTGACCTCGTCACTGGCGATCGGGCAGCGCGTGGCCAATGTCCTCACCGGCCGGAATGCCGTGTAACGCCGCCAGCCCGGTCGCCGTCAGCCCGTAGAGGCCGCGGCTGACGCGTTCGAACCAGCCGTATACGTTGCGGTGCAGGATCGCGGCCGCCCGCGGCGCGTCCGGGCGAAGGTCGCGGGGGCGCAGTGGGCCGTGTTGCAGCCGGGTCGCGCAGTACAGCGCCTCCTGCCGGTAGGCGGTCATGATCGGCAGGCCGCCGGTGCCGCCAGGGGAGGGGTCGCCGCGGCGGGCGGCATGTTCGGCCGTGATGCGCCGCCGCGCCCGCTTGTCGCGGCGCGGCTGATACGGCGTCGGCTCCGCCAGCACGTCGACCACGTGATGCGGATGGATCGCCAGCAGCCCGAAGCCCAGCAGCCGGCACAGCTTGCGGGCCCGCGAATCGCGATCGCGCCCCCGCCGCGTCGCCAGCACCGCCAGCCAGATCTCGTCCGCCGCGCCCATGCGATCGACCGCCTGCAGCACCAGCTCGAAATTCAGCGCCAGCTTCATCTCCGCGATCACCAGCCGGTCCGGCGCCCCGGCCTTGATGCCGACCACGTCGCACCCGGCGACCTCGCCCTTGACCGCGTAGCCCTGGCTCTCGAGGAAGCGCTTGACCGCCGGATAGAGCGACGCCTCGTTGACGACCGACCTCTCGTTCAACTTCGTCATTGCCGGGCTTGACCCGGCAATCCAGCGGCGAGCGGAACCGACGCCGAGTGCTCTCGATCCTGGGTGCCCGGGTCCACCCCGGGCATGACGGATCTTGAGCTGAGGCTTAACCGCATTTACAGCCCGGGTTTGGCCTCGAGTCCGGTCGCCGCGACGCCGGCCAGCGCGCAGATCTCGTCGTTGTCGGAATTGTCGCCGGAGATGCCGACCGCCCCGATCACGTGGCCCTCGTCCAGGATCAGCACGCCGCTCGGCACCGGCACCAGCCGGCCGCCGGAGGCGGTGGCCAGCGCCGCCATGAAGGTCGGGTTCGCCTGGGTGCGATTGAACAACTCGCGCGAGCCGAAGCCCATGCCCAGCGCACCCCACGCCTTGCCGGTCGCGATGTCGAACCGCAGGATGCCGGACCCGTCCTCGCGCTTGAACGCCACGAGATGCCCGCCGGCGTCCAGCACGGCGACGGTGAGCGGCAGGAATTTGTGCTCGCGCCCGGCGGCCAGCGCGGCCTCCACGATCGTGCTGGCGGTCTCGAGCGTCAAATAAGGCTTGTGCGGCAAAGTGCGACTCCTCCTGCGGTGCCGGCTTCTACACCGAAGCCTAGGGCTTGCGCCAAAACGGATATCGCGGTCTCGTCTGCTGAAAATCGGCTGAACGGCCGAAGGATACGCGGAGCAACGTCATGAGCCGGCTCGTCTACGTCTTGAACGGCCCCAACCTCAACCTGCTCGGCCAACGCCAACCGCATATCTACGGGCACGAGACGATGGCCGACGTGGAGCGCGACTGCCGGGCCTTGGGCACCGAACTCGGCCTGGACATACGGTTCCATCAGAGCAACCGTGAATACGAGCTGATCGACTGGGTCCACGAGGCCCGCGCCGAGGCGGTCGGCATCGTCATCAACCCGGCCGCCTTCACCCACACCTCCGTCGCCCTGCTCGACGCGCTCAACACGTTCGAAAACCCGGTCATCGAGGTGCACATCTCCAACATCCACAAGCGCGAGGCCTTCCGCCACCTGTCCTACGTATCGATGCGCGCGGACGGCATCATCGCCGGGCTCGGCACGCAGGGATACCTGCTCGCCCTGCGCCGGGTCGCGGCGCTGGCGGACCAGGCCGGTTGATGCGGCGCAAGGCGATCGCCACGGTCGCGCTCAGCGGCACCCTGGCGGACAAGCTGGAAGCGGCGTCCCTGGTCGGCTTCGACGCCGTCGAGGTGATGGAGGCGGACCTACTCGCGTTCGACGGCACCCCGTCCGACCTGCGGGCCATGGCCGAGGACCTCGGCATCGCGCTCGACCTCTATCAGCCGTTCCGCGACTTCGAGGCGATGCCCGAGCCGCAACGGGCCCGCAATCTCGACCGCGCCGAGCGCAAGTTCGACGTCATGCAGGAGCTGGGCGCCGAGTTGGTGCTGGTCTGCAGCAACACCCAGCCGGCCACGCTCGACGACGACGCTCGCGCCGCGGCGGACCTGCGCGAGATGGCCGAGCGCGCCGCCCAGCGCGGGCTGCGGGTCGGCTTCGAGGCGCTGTCCTGGGGCAAGCACATCCGCCTCTGGAGTCACGCCTGGCGCATCGTCCAAATGGCGGACCATCCGGCGCTCGGCCTCATCGTCGACAGCTTCCACACCCTCGCCCTCGGCGACGACCCCGCCGGCATCGCCGACCTGCCCGGCGAGCGCATTTTCTTCGTCCAACTCGCCGACGCGCCGAAGCGCGACATGGACGTGCTGTCCTGGAGCCGGCATTTCCGCAGCTTCCCCGGCCAGGGCGAGCTGGACGTCGACGGCTTCCTGCGCGCGGTGCTGGCCAGCGGCTATGCCGGGCCGCTCTCGCTCGAAGTCTTCAACGACCATTTCCGCTCCGCCCCATCGCGCATGATCGCGCGCGACGGCCTCCGCTCGCTGATCCTGGCCGAGGCCACCGCGACCGGGCAGGGGCTGGCCAAGCCGGCCGACATCGACGGCGTCGAGTTCCTGGAATTCGCCGTCGATCCCGAAACCCGCGCCGCGCTGGCCGTGTGGCTGCGCCAGCTCGGCTTCGTGCTGGCCGGGCGCCACCGCACCAAGGACGTCGAGCTGTATCGCCAGGGGCGGATCAACTTCGTCCTCAACAGCGAGCAGGACAGCGCCGCCTCCGAGCACTTCCAGCACCACGGACCCTCCGTCTGCGCCATGGCGCTCCGCGTCGACGACCCGGCCCGTGCCGTCGAGCGCGCCCGCACCCTGCTGATCCCGGACTGGCGCGAGCGGACCGGCGCCGGCGAAGCGCAGATCCCTGCCATCCGCAGCCCGGACGGCACCCTGGTCTATCTGGTGGCGCGCGATCAGGATTTCTGGGCCGCGGACTTCGAGTTGGTCGACGCCCCCGCCCGGCCAGCCGGACTGGGCAGCATCGATCACCTGGCCTTCGCGCTCCCGGCATGGCAGCTCGATACCCACGTCCTGTTCTGGCGCTCGCTGTTCGGCCTGTCGCCCCAGCCCGTCTTCGACTTGCCGGACCCGTTCGGCCTCATCCAGAGCCGCGCCATGGTCAACGACGCCGGCACGCTGCGGCTGGTCTTCAACATCTCCGAAGCCCAGAACACCGTCACCAACCGCTTCGTCTCCGCCTTCGCCGGCGCCGGCATCCAGCATATCGCCCTCGCCACCAACGACGCCGCCGCCAGCCTCGCCGCCGCCGAGGCGTCCGGCGCCCCGACGCTGATGATCCCGCCGAACTACTACGAAGACATCGCCTCCCGCTTCCCCCTCGGCGACGCCGCCCTGTCGCGCATGGAGGAGCTCGGCCTCCTCTACGATGCCGCCGGCGACGCCGAGTTCCTGCACGCCTATACCGAGAGCTTCCAGAGCCGGTTCTTCTTCGAGATCGTCGAGCGGCGGGGAGGCTATGCCGGTTTCGGCGCCGCCAACGCCGCCATCCGCATGGCCGGTCAGGCCCGCCGTTACGTGCCATCGAGGTGAGTATGCCGCACACGCCAACCGAGGAATTCTTCCAGCGCGACCGGACCCTGCAGCCCCCGGGCTACACGCCGGGCTACAAGACCAGCGTGCTCCGCTCGCCCAAGCTGGCGCTGTGGTCGCTGCAGAACTCGCTCTCCGAGACCACCGGCCCGGTGTTCGGCCAGGACGAGCTCGGTCCGCTCGACCACGACATGATCCTCAACTACGCCAAAACCGGCGAACCGATCGGCGAACGCACTATCGTGCACGGCCGCGTGGTCGATGAGAGCGGCCGCGGCGTGCCGCACACCCTTGTCGAGGTCTGGCAAGCCAACGCCGGCGGCCGCTACCGCCACCGCAACGACACCTATCTCGCCCCCATCGACCCGAATTTCGGCGGCTGCGGCCGCATGCTCACCGACGCGACCGGCTACTACGTCTTCCGCACCGTCAAGCCCGGCGCGTACCCCTTCCGCAACCACGTCAATTCCTGGCGTCCGGCGCACATCCACTTCTCGCTGATGGGCAGCGGCTGGGCGCAGCGGCTCATCACGCAGATGTATTTCGAGGGCGATCCGCTCATCCCGAAGGACTCCATCCTCGCCACCATCCCCGACCCCGCCGCCCGCGAGCGGCTGGTCGCCAAGCTCGATTTCAACGCCTCGATCCCGCTGGACACCCTGGCCTACCGCTTCGACATCGTGCTGCGCGGCAAGCGCTCGACGGTGTTCGAAAACAAGCTGCACGGGAACTGAGCCGATGACCACGCTGACCTACCTGCCGGAAACCGCCTCGCAAACCGCGGGCCCGTACGTGCATATCGGCCTGATCCCGCATCAGGCCGGGTTCGACATCTTCGACAAGCCGTTCTCCAACGTGCTCGGCGGCGAGGGCGAGCGCATCCGCATCGAGGGGCGCGTGCTGGATGGCCTCGGCGCGCCCTGCCGCGACGTTCTGCTCGAAATCTGGCAGGCCAACGCCGCCGGCCGCTACAACCACCCGGCCGACCAGCAGGACAAGCCGCTCGACCCCGGCTTCCGCGGCTGGGGCCGGACCGGGACGGATTTCGAGACCGGACTCTGGTGGTTCGAAACCATCAAGCCCGGCGCCGTGATCGGCCGCCGCGGCCACAAGCCCATGGCGCCGCACATCGGATTCTGGCTCGTCTCGCGCGGCATCAACATCGGCCTCTCGACCCGCATGTATTTCGCCGACGAAACCACCCTCAACGCCGACGACCCCGTCCTGCGCATGATCGAACCGGCGCTCCGCCGCGACACGCTGATCGCCCGCCGCGAGGACCGGGGCGGGACGCCGACCTACGTGTTCGACATCCGATTGCAGGGCGAGAACGAGACCGTTTTCTTCGACATCTAAGCCCAGGTTTTTTCTCCTTCTCCCGCCAGCGGGAGAAGGCCGGGATAAGGGTGGTCGGTCCAGCAAGCGTGAGCTTTGCGCCTGTGGACCCACCCTCACCCAACCCTCTCCCAACGGGAGAGGGCTTTGCAGGGAGGGATGAACAAACATGCAGCCCATCGTCATCGCGTGCGCCATCACCGGATCGGTGCCGCGCAAGAAGGATAATCCCGCCGTCCCGACCATGCCGGCCGAGCAGATCGAGAGCACCCATCAGGCGTTCGAGGCCGGCGCCTCGCTCGTCCACATCCACGTCCGCGACGACCAGGAGAACTCCTCCAGCGACCCGGCCCGCTTCGCCGAGGTCCAAGCCGGCATCCGCAAGCACTGCCCGGGCATGATCGTCCAATTCTCCACCGGCGGCCGCGGCCGCGACCCGGCCGCCCGCGGCAACGCCCTCGAACACCGGCCCGACATGGCCTCGCTCAGCACGGGCTCGGTCAATTTCCCCACCATCATCTACGAGAACTCGGCCTCCCTGGTGACCGACCTGGCCACCAAGATGCAGCAATTCGACGTCCGCCCGGAGATCGAGCTGTTCGACCTGAGCCATATCCACGGCGCCAAGCGGCTGATCGACGCCGGCCTGATGGACGAGCGGCCGCATGTGCAGGTGGTCATGGGCGTCAAGAACGCCCTGCCGGCCGACGAGCACCTGCTCGACCTCATGCTCGGCGAAATCCGCCGCCAACTGCCCAAGGCGACCTGGACCGCCGCCGGCATCGGCGCCAACCAGGCGCGGGTGATGGAGTGGGTGCTGGCCCGCGGCGGCGACGGCGTGCGCACCGGGCTCGAGGACAACGTCCGCATCAGCAAGGACCGCCTGGCCGGCAGCAATGCCGAGCTCGTCTCGCTCGCCGCCGAAGCCTGCGCCAAGCACGGCCGCCGCCCCGCCACGCCGGCCGAGGCCCGGGCGGCGCTCGGCCTCGCATCATGATCACCGGCCGCGGCAAGGTCATCGTCCACGTCGGCTACCCGACGGAATCGTTCAAGGCGCCGACGATCTACAACCCCTGGTTCGAGGCCAGGCACATCGACGCCGTGGTCGCGCCGATGGGCATCCCGGTGGCCGATTTCGCCACCGTGATGCCGGCGCTGATGCGCTGCACCACGGTGCACGGTGCGCTGATCACCATGCCGCACAAGATCTCGATCCTCGACCTGGCCGACGAGGTGACGCCCACGGCGCAGATCGCCGGCGCCGCCAACGCTGTGCTCAAGCGGCCGGACGGGACGCTGCTGGCCGACATGTTCGACGGCGCCGGCTTCGTCCGCGGCGTCGAGCGCAAGGGCAAGCAGATCGCCGGCGCGCACGTGCTGGTGGTCGGCGCCGGCGGCGTCGGCTCGGCCATCGCCGCCTCGCTCGGCGCCGCCGGCCCGGCCCGCATGATGCTGTTCGACATGAACACCGAAGGCGCCGAGGCCCTGGCTGGGCGCTTGCGCCAGCATTACCCGGAACTCGACGTCCAGACCGGCTCGCGCGACCCGGCCGGCTTCGACCTGGTCGTCAACGCGACCCCGCTCGGCATGAAGCCCGACGACCCGATGCCGATCCAGGCCGACCGCATCGACCCCGGCACCTTCGTCGGCGAGGTCGTGATGAAGGAGGAATACACGCCCCTATTGCGCGCCGCGCGCCAGAAGGGCTGTCCGGTCCAGGTCGGCACCGATATGCTGTTCGAGATGATACCGGCCTATCTGGAGTTCTTCGGCTTCGGCACCGCCACCGCCGACGAACTCCGCGGCCTCGCACGGATAGAATACTAAAGATACAACGGGAGGACACGATGAGTTACGGAGCCCATGGCGGGGCCGGCGAACCTGCCGGACGACACCAGACCAAGAAGGCGACCGCGAGCGGCTGGATCGGCTCGGCGCTCGAATACTATGACTTCTTCATCTACGCGACCGCCGCGTCGCTGGTGTTCCCCCAGCTCTTCTTCCCCTCCACCGACCCGGCCATCGCCATCATCGCCTCGCTCGCCACCTACGGCGTCGGCTACGTCGCCCGCCCGATCGGCGCCTTCGTCCTCGGCCATCTCGGCGACACCCACGGCCGCAAGAACGTCCTGCTGATCTGCATGTTCCTGATGGGCTTCTCGACCATGGCCGTCGGCCTGCTGCCGACCTATGCCACGGTCGGGCTCTGGGCGCCGGTCCTGCTCGTCGCCCTGCGGCTCATCCAAGGCTTCGCGGTCGCCGGCGAGATCGCCGGCTCCAGCTGCATGATCCTCGAACACGCTCCGTTCGGCCGCCGCGGCTTCTTCGCCAGCTTCACCCTGCAGGGCGTCCAGGCCGGCCAGATCATGGCCGCCGCCGTCTTCCTGCCGCTCGCCGCCTACATGCCGACCGACGCATTCAATTCCTACGGCTGGCGCATCCCGTTCCTGCTCAGCGTCGTCGTCATCATCGCCGGCTACATCATCCGCAGGGAAGTCGACGAGACGCCCGCCTTCGCCGAAGAGGAGCAGGTCGGCGCCGTCGCCCGCGCGCCCATCCCGGAAGCCTTCCGCCTCTCCTGGGACGACATGCTGCGCGTCGTCTGCATGGCGCTGATGAATACCGTCCCGGTCATCGCCACCGTGTTCGGCGCCGCCTACGCGGTGCAGCCGGCCTATGGGATCGGCTTCGAGAAATCCGTCTATCTATGGATCCCGGTCCTCGGCAACATCCTGGCCGTCCTGGTGATCCCCTTCGTCGGCAACCTCTCCGACAAGATCGGACGCCGCCCGCCCATCATCGTCGGCGCCATCGGCTCCGGACTGCTCTGCTACGCCTATCTCTACGCCATCAGCATCCACAGCGTGCCGCTGGCCATCGCCATGTCGCTGCTGATGTGGGGCGTCGTCTACCAGGGCTACAACGCGGTGTTCCCCAGCTTCTACCCGGAGCTGTTCGCCACCCGCGTGCGCGTCACCGCCATGGCGATCTCGCAAAACGTCGGCACCACCATCACCGCGCTGCTGCCGGCCCTGTTCGCCTACGTGGCCCCGCCGGGCTCGGTGGGTATCCCGTTCACCGTCGGCAGCATCGCCTTCGGCATCACGCTGATCGCCGCGGTTTCGGCCATGACCGCCCGCGAGACCTTCCGGGTGCATGTGAAGGATCTCGGCAGCCGCAATCCGATCGAGGTGCCGAAGGCCGAATACGAGCAGCTGCGGGCGCACTCGGTGTGAGAACCGGTGGACCCGAGATGACGATCTCGGGTCCCCATTGGAATTAAACTACCGCCGCTGCGGCTCGCGGTAGCCCGTTGTGCTCCGCGCCGCCGGAACTTCGATAGCCGGTTCTCTTGCTGCTTCTACCCCCGGCCGCCAAATTGAGGGCATGACCCAGAATCTGTCGGCGTTAGAAGGCATCAAGGCGGCCAGCCGTGGCTTGCGCGGCGCAATCCATGCGGAGCTGGCCGATGACAGCACCATCAGGGTCGGCGAGGGCTCGCACGGCCTGCTGAAATTCCATGGCACCTACGAGCAATACGACCGCGACACCGCGACCGAGTTGAAGCAGGCGGGCCATGACAAGGAATGGCAGTTCATGGTCCGCGCCCGCATCCCCGCCGGCCGGGTCACGCCCGAGCAGTATCTCGTGCTCGACGAGCTGGCCGACCGCTACGGCAACGGCACCCTGCGGATCACCACCCGGCAGACCTTCCAGTTCCATGCCGTCGCCAAGCACGACCTCCGCGCGACCATCGCCGAGATCGACCGCATCCTGCTGACCACCATGGCGAGCTGCGGCGACGTCGTGCGCAACGTCGTCACCACCGCCGCGCCGATCCAGGACGCGGTGCACCAGACCTTGCGCGACACCGCGCAGTTCCTGTCCGAGACGCTGCTGCCACGCACCAAGGCGCACCACCAGATCTTCGTGCTCGGCGAGGACCCGGGCGACCCGGCGGAAGACGATCCGCTCTACGGGCCGACCTACCTGCCGCGCAAATTCAAGATCGGCCTGGCCCACCCGGACGACAACACCGTCGACGTGCTGTCCAACGATCTCGGCCTGATCGCCGAAGTGACCGACGGCGTGGTGACCGGCTGGATCGTCTGCATCGGCGGCGGCCACGGCATGACGCACAACAAGCCGCAGACCTATCCGCGGATCGCCTCCGCGCTCTGCCGCGTCGACCCGGCCGACCTGCTGCGCGTGGTCGAGGCCGTCATCAAGACCCAGCGCGATTACGGCGACCGCACCAACCGCAAGCGGGCGCGGCTGAAATACGTCGTCGACGATCGCGGGCTGGACTGGGTCAAGGCGCAGGTCGAACGCCATTACGGCGAGAAGCTCGCCCCGCCGGGCCCGCTGCCCCCGCTCCGCGTGCCGGAGCATCTCGGCTGGCACGAGCAGGGCGACGGCCGATGGTGGCTGGGCCTGCCCATCTCCTCCGGCCGCATCGAGGATGTCGGCACGTCGCGCGTCCGCACCGGCCTGCGCGAGGCGGTCGAGCGCTTCGGCGTGGCCCCGGTACTGACCCCGCTGCAGAACATCCTCCTGACCGATGTCGAGCCCGGCCAGCGCCTCGCCCTCGAGACGTTGCTGCGCGAGCACGGCGTCGTGTTCCGCGACGAAATGACCCCGGTCGCGCGCTGGTCCATGGCCTGCGTCGCCCTACCGACCTGCGGCCTCGCGCTATCGGAAGCCGAGCGCTCGCGGGTGCCGATCGTGGCCGGCATCGAGGGATTGCTGCGTCGGCACGGGCTCGAACAGGAGCGCATCAGCGTGCGCATCACCGGCTGCCCGAACGGGTGTGCCCGGCCCTACGAGGGCGATCTCGGTATCGTCGGTCGCGCGCCGGGCGCCTACGCGATCTTCGTCGGCGGCGACTTCGAAGGGACCCGGCTGAACTTCTTGCTCCACGAGCGGATCAAGGAAGCCGAGATCACCGACAAGCTGGCGCCGATCGTCGCCGCCTGGGCCCAGGGACGCACGCCGGGCGAGAGCTTCGGCGATTACTGCCAGCGGCAGGGCCGCGAGGCGCTGCTCGCCCTATCCGTACCGCAACTGATCGCCGCCGAGTAGTCCGTCCCTTCCTCCTCTCCCCCCGGGAGAGGGCCGGGGTGAGGGCACAAGCCCGGAACGATCTCAACGGTGACCCCAACAAGGGCCGCGCGAAGTCCGTCGATGTCGAGCGCGGCCCCGAGCCGGATGACCCGCTTGCCCTCCGCCGCCAAGGTCGACAACTGCCCAACCTCATCCGCCTCCACCGCGACCCGGTCGGCGTCGCGGCGCGCGAGGTCGATCACCTCCGGCGTGACCGAAGCGTCGTAGACGATCACGTCGGCCTCGCCGAGCAGGCGATGCGCCCGCATCGTCACCAGGTCGGCCGCGCCCGGGCCGGCCAGCACCAGATACACCAGGCCCGGCGGCGTCGCGCTGCCGGCCCCGATCTCGCGCCGCATCTCCGCCAGCCCGGCCTCCTCGGCACCGGCCAGCACGAGATCGGCCGCCCGGCCGCCCACGATCCGCTCGATCACCCGGCGTCGCGGTCCCGGCGTCGGGAATTTCGCCCGCAGCTCGCCGCTCAACCCGCCCAGCATCGCCGCCAGGCGCGACATCGCCGGCGGCAGCATGGCCTCGATCCGGCCGCGGATCAGCCGCGCCAACACCGGCGCCTCGCCCGCCGAACCCACCGCCACGATCAGCGGATCGCGGTCCACCACCGCGGGCGTGATGTAGCTGCACAGCCAGGGCTTATCGACGACGTTGACCGGCAGCGCCCGCGCCGTCGCGTCGGCGCTGAGCGCCTCCAGTTCGGCGTCGGTCGCTTCGGCCCCGATCGCCAGGACGACGCCGTCCAGCAGCTCCGGCGCATAGGCGTCGGCGAACACGACCTCCGCCCCGGCCCGGCGCAACGCGTCCGCCTTGCGCTCGCCCACCTCGCCGCGGCCAAGCACCAGCGCGCGCTTGCCCCGCACGTCGAGGAACACCGGTAGATAGCGCATCAGTCGACCAGTTCGTGCACGCGCAGGCGCTCCGCCCAGAGCGTGTCGGCCAGCCGGTCCGCCGTCTCGGCATCGCCGGCGCGGCCGAGCGCCAGGAGGGCGAGGGCAATGGTGGCCCGCGCGGTCGCCGCGCCCGGCCCGGTACCCGCGTGCCACGTCTCCACGAGCGTGCCGGCCTCGCCGGGCATCGGGCTGGGCGGTAGCAGCAGCTCGGAGCGCCCCGCGTCCTGGTCCCAGAGATGCACGGTGATTGGCTTGGCCGGGTTGCGCTCGGCCTCGCCCCCGCCACCCTTGACGACCGCGAGACGCTGCCGCCCGAGCCGTTCGGCCGCCCCGAGATGCACCTCGATATACGGCGGGTGGAACACTCCATCGACCGAGCACGGAGCGTCGAACGGATTGATCAGCCGCACCACCGTGTTGATCGGGGAACGCAGTCCGAGCAGGCCGCGCAGCGTCAACAAGCGGTCGAGCGCCGGGCTGAGCGCGGCGAGCGGCAGATACGCAAACCGCCGCATGCCGAGTTCGGCCGCAGCTTGCGCGCGCGAACCGGCCACCGGCAGGCCGAGCGCCGCGAGCCCGGCCTCGACGGCCGTGCCCTGGGAGAACTCGTTGCTCCCATGCATCAGCGTCGTCACGCCCGCAGCCGCCAGCGCCAGGGCGGCGAGCAGGAACCAGGGCTCGCCCCGGGTGCGGCCCGCGCCATAGCTCGGCCAATCCAGATCCACCGCAGGGCAACCCGGCGGCGGCCCGGCATGGAACGTCTCGCGGGCGGCCTCGATCAGCCCGCTGATCTCGTCCGCCGCCTCGCCGCGGTAGCGCAGCAGCATGAGGAACGCGCCAACCTGCTCCGGCGCCGCTTCCCCCCGCAGCACCATCGCGAGCGCGTCGCGAGCTTCATCGCGGGTGAGGGCGCGCGATCGCCCGGGGCCGCGCCCGAGGATGCGCACGTAGGGGGCAAATCGGTGCTCGGGCTCGGCGTCGGACATGGGGCAGATTGCCCAAATACGTCAGTTCCGCCGGAAAGGACAGGCCTCTAAACCGAAAGGTTCAGCAGCGAGCCCCGCGGTGGCGCGATGGTCGGCATCGTGCTGGGGACAGCGCTTTTGGCGCTGTTGCCACCGGACTGAAGCGGAGAAATCTCCCGAACCAGCCGCGCAGGGCCTTGGGCGCTCGCAGCACTCGTCGTCGCCGAAGAGAATGCCGACAGGGAATTCGTGGACAGCATACGAAGGACTGTAACGCGCATTCCCTAATAATAGGTTAACGCGGAGCTAAGTTCAACTACCGGTTGCGCCGCCACACTTCTTCCTGCAAGATTGTCGCAAATATAAGCCAGCCGATCAGCGGAACCGAAGCCACCGTGGCTTTCCGGTCCACCTGCGACGCTGCCGCCGTCAGCCCGGCCGCGGAAATCAGCATCGTGCCGCTCACCGCCAGCGCCTCGTCGGCGTGCCGCGCGCCAAAGAAACGCCACGAGAACGCCGGAATCCCGAACAGCGTCAGCAACCACGCCCCGAGCGCAAACCGTTTCGCCGGGCTCGGCCCCCGGGTCAGCAGCCGATACCCAACATACGCCAACAACCCGTCCAGCGCCGTCCAGGCCAGCCCGAACACCGGCCCGGGCGGCGTGAACTCCGGCTTCTCCAGCCCCGCATACCACGCCGCCGTTCGCGGGTGCTGCGGTCCCGGATTGAACCGGCTGCCGCTCAGCAGCGCCCCCACCGCCGCGACCGTCGCGACAACGGCTGCAACATCCCTCTGCATCGCGCGCGGCACCATCAGATCTCCAGCGCCTTCACCCCCGGCAGCGTCTTGCCCTCCAGCCACTCCAAAAACGCCCCCCCGGCGCTGCTCACATAGGTCATCCGCTCCACCTCGCCGGCGCCCTTCAGCGCCGAGACCGTATCGCCGCCCCCCGCCACGCTCCGCAGCGCCCCCGCCGCCGTCGCGTCGCCCACCGCGTGCGCCAAATCGTTGGTCGCCCGATCGAACGGCTGCGTCTCGAACGCCCCGAGCGGCCCGTTCCACACGATCGTCCGCAGGCTCGACAGCTTCGCGCACAGCGCCCGCACCGTCTCCGGCCCCACATCGAGCATCATCGCGTCCGCCGGAATCGCCCGCGCCGGCACCGTCTCGGTCGCCGCATGCGCCTTGAACTCCCGCGCCACTACCGCGTCCGTCGGCAACACGATGTCGCACCCCGCCGCACTCGCCCGCAGCAAGATCGCCCGCGCCGTATCATGCATGTCCGCCTCCTGCAGCGAGCGCCCGACCTCGGCCCCCTGCGCCGCCAGGAACGTGTTGGCCATCGCGCCGCCGATGACCAGCATGTCGACCTTGCCCACCAGATTGCCGAGCAGCTCGAGCTTGGTCGACACCTTGCTCCCGCCGACCACGGCGCACACCGGCCGCATTGGGTTGCCCAGCGCCGCATCCAGCGCCTCCAACTCCTGCTGCATCAGCCGCCCGGCATAGGACGGCAGCAACCGCGCCACCCCCTCCGTGCTCGCATGCGCCCGGTGTGCCGCCGAAAACGCGTCGTTGACATACATATCCGCCAACGCCGCCAGCTGCTGCGCCATCACCGGATCGTTCTTCTCCTCGCCGGAATGGAACCGCGTGTTCTCCAGCACGAGCACCTCGCCCGCCGGCAGGCGCGCGACGGCCTGCTCCGCCGCCGGCCCGACGCAGTCGTCGGCGAACGCCACCGGCCGCGCCAGCACCACGCCCAGCGCTTCCGCGACCGGGCGCAGCGACATCGACGGCACGCGCTGGCCCTTCGGACGCTCGAAATGGCTGCAGATGATCACCTTGGCGCCGCCATCTATCAGCTCGTGGATGGTTGGCACCAGGCGCTCCAGCCTCGTCGTGTCGCTGATCACGCCACCATGCATCGGCACGTTGAGGTCGGCGCGCAGCAGCACGCGCTTCCCCGTCAGATCGACCCCGTCGAGCGTCCGGAACGCCACCTTACAGGCTGCCGAACAAGGCGGCCGTGTCGACCATGCGGTTCGAGAAGCCCCACTCGTTGTCATACCAGCCCATGACCCGGGCCAGCTGCCCATCCACCACCGCCGTCTGCGTCGCATCGAAGCTGCACGACGCCGGGCTGTGGTTGAAGTCGATGCTCACCAGCTTCTCGGTGCTATAAACCAGCACGCCCTTGAGCGAGCCCTCGCTCTCGGCCTTGAACGCATCGTTGATCTGCTGGACCGTCGCCTGCTCGCGCAGGTTCACGTCGAGGCTGACGAGCGAGACGTTCGGCAGCGGCACGCGGATCGAGGTGCCGTCGAGCTTGCCCTTGAGCTCGGGCATCACGAGGCCGATGGCGCGCGCGGCGCCGGTGCTGGTCGGGATCGAGCTGACCGCGGCGGCCCGGGCGCGATGCAGATCCTTGTGCAGTGTGTCGACCGTATTCTGGTCGCCGGTATAGGCGTGGATGGTCACCATGTAGCCGCGAAGGATGCCGAATTTCTCGTGCAGCACTTTCACCAGCGGCGCCAAGCAGTTGGTGGTGCACGACGCGTTGGAAATCACCGTCATGTCCTTGGTGATCGTGTTCTGGTTGACGCCCCAGACGATCGTCGCGTCCACCCCGTCCGCCGGCGCCGAGATCAGCACCTTGCGCGCCCCCGCACCCTGGATCAGCGCCTGCGCCGACTCCTTGCTCGTGAAGCGGCCAGTGCACTCCAGCGCCACGTCGACGCCCTGATACGGCACCTTCGACGGATCGCGCTCCGCCGTCACCTTGATCGGCCCATAGGTCTTGCCGCCATAGGTGATCGTGAGGCTGTCGCCGTCGACCTTCACCTCGCCCGGGAAGCGGCCGTGAACGCTGTCGTACCGGAACAGATGCGCGTTGAATTCGACGCTGCCGAGGTCGTTGATCGCGACCGGCACCACGTCGTCGCTCCCGCGCTCGATGATGGCGCGCAGCACGAGGCGGCCGATGCGCCCAAATCCGTTGATGGCGACCTTGACGGCCATGAGTTCGGTTCCCTTCAGTGTGGAAGCACGCGGCGTCGGACCGCGGCGGTGATGGCTTCCGGCGTGATGCCGAAATGCCGGTAGAGATCGGCCTGCGGCGCCGAGGCGCCGAAGCCGGTCATCCCGATGAACAGCCCGGCCTCGCCGATCCAGCGTTCCCAGCCGAAGCCGCTGGCCGCCTCGATGCCGACCCGCGGCGCCGAGCCGAGCACGTCCATCCGGTAGCGGTCATCCTGCTGCGCGAACAGCTCCCAGCACGGCAGCGACACGATCGCGACCGCGATGCCGAACTCCGCCAGCTGCCGCCGCGCGTCCAGCGCGATCGCCACTTCCGAGCCGGTCGCGATCAGCGTCGCCTGCCGCGGCCCGTCCGCCTCCTGCAGCACGTAGCCGCCCCGCGCGCAGCGATTCTCCGCCGCATCCTGCCGCAGCGGCGCCAGTTCCTGCCGCGAGAGCACGATCAAGCTCGGGCCGCCGGTCCGCCGGATCGCCAGCTCCCAACACTCCGCCGTCTCCAATGCGTCGGCCGGGCGGAACACATGCGTGTTCGGCAGCGCCCTGAAGCTGGCCAGCTGCTCCATCGGCTGGTGCGTCGGCCCATCCTCGCCCACCCCGATGCCGTCATGCGTCAAGACATGGACGACGCGCAGCCGCATCATGGCCGCGAGCCGGAGCGCAGGACGCATGTAGTCGCTGAACGCGCAGAAACTGCCGCCATACGGCAGGAAGCCGCCATGCAGCGCCATCCCGTTGAGCGCGGCCGCCATCGCGTGTTCGCGGCCCCCGAAATGGATATAGCGGCCGGCATAGCTCCCCGGCCCCACACAGGCCGCCCCGGGCGGCCTAGTTCGGGTCGAACTCCCCGCGTCGGCCGAGCCGCCGACCAGGTCCGGCATCACCGCCGCCAGCGTCGCCAACGCCCGCTGCCCGGCATCGCGCCCGGAGAGCGGCTGCCGTTCGTCCGCGATCTCGGCCCGGAAGGCGGCGATGCGGTCGTGCCACGACTCCGGCAATTTACCGGCCACCACGCGCTCGAATTCGGCCCGCATCGGATGCTTGACCATCCGCTTCAACCACGCCCGGCGGCTGGCCGCGCCGCGTGACCCGGCCGCCAGCCACCGATCCGCCACATCCGGCGGCACCGCCTCGACCTGGCCCAATCCCAGGCCGCTGACCGTTCGGCACGCAATCAGCGTCGGTTTGCGCGACCGTAGCGCGAGCGCGAGCGCGCCGGCCAGTTGCGCCGGGTCATGACCATCGACGCGCTTCGTCGCCCAGCCCTGGGCCGCGAACCGCCTCAACGGATCGCCCGAGTGCGACAGCGCCGTGTCGCCATCGAGGCAGACGCTGTTGTCGTCCCAGAGCACGGTCAGCTTCTCGAGACGGAGATGGCCGGCCAGATCGGCCGCCTCATGGCTGACGCCCTGCATCAGATCGCCGTCCGACGCGATCACCCAGGTCCGGTGATCGACCAGGCTGCGGCCGAAGCGCGACGCCAGCATCCGCTCCGCCAACGCCATGCCGACGGCCAGCGACAGGCCCTGGCCGAGCGGGCCGGTCGTCGCCTCGATCGCCGGATGCGCGCCGTATTCGGGATGCCCGCAGGCCGGGCTGTCGAGGCGGCGGAACCGCGCCAGATCGGTCGTGCTCATCCCGGCATGCCCGGTCAGATGCAGCAGGGCATACAGCAGCATCGACCCATGACCGGCCGACAGCACGAACCGGTCGCGGTCCGGCCAGCGCGGGTCGGCCGCGTCGAAGCAGAGAAAGCGTGTCCACAACGCCGTCGCGGCGTCGGCCATCCCGAGCGGCATGCCGGCATGCCCGGATCCAGCCGTCTCGATCGCGTCGATCGTCAGGACGCGAACGGCATCGGCCATCCGACGCTCTTGGGTGGACGGTCTAGCCAGAATGGCGTCCTGCAGGGACGCCATGGGCGCGTCCGGCGACCAAGCCCCTTCGGTTGCGCGTGATCCTGACATCAAACTCCTCGACCCCGGGGCTATACGGGCGGCGGCGCGCCGCCACAAGCCCCGGGTCGGCCCGGGTCGGACGCCTCAGTCGGCGGGCCGCGGTGCCCCGCGCGGGATCGACACCCGCCGGTTGAGCCGTTTGACGATGCTGTTGAGCGCATTTCGCCCCGGCCGCTCGATCCCATGATAGGCCAGGGCTGCCACCGGCAGCACCGACACCGACGCGACCACGGCGAAGCTCAGCGCCATCCACGGCGGCAACGGCGCCGGATGGAGCAAGCGGGCGAGCCATATCTCGGGCGCCCGGAACATGCTGTGGACCAGATAGATCGAGAACGAGATCACGCCGAGATAGTGCAGCCACGGATGCGACAGCACCCGGCCCGGACCGCCCCGATTGAGCGCAAACGCCAACACCAGGAACGGAAACACCGCCACCGCGGCGAGATCGCTCCGCCCCACCAGCGCCGCCACGCCCAACCCGGCGATCACCCAGGTCCAGCCATCCCCACCGATGACGCACAGCCAAGATTTCGACGCATAGGCGCGGTAGACGAGCATCCCAAACCCGAACTCGATCACGCATCGCGCAAGATCGAGCGGCACCCACCGGAACGCCATCCCGCCGGCCGGATCGAACGACGACAGGCGCAACAGGATGCCGATCCCAACCAAGGTGTAGAGGATCGTGACCCAGACCCGGGCCTTGAACATCAGATAGATGAGGATCGGGAACAGCAGATACGCGCCGAGCTCGACGCTGACCGACCAGGACGGATCGTTCAGGCTGTAGTCCGGCAGGAACCCCTGCAAATGCAGCAGATTGACCGCGATCATCGCGCCGAGCCCACCGCTCACTTTGACGCTGTAGAACAGCCAGCCGAGATCGACCATCGACGCGAGCCCGCCGCAGGCCACGATGATCAACGTCACCGCGATCCCGAGCGGAAAGATCCGCGCCACCCGCTTCCACAGGAACGGGCCATACGCGCGCGAACCGAGCGTCTCGAACCCAGCCAGATACGTGTAGCACATGATGAACCCACTGAGGATAAAGAAGAAATCCACAGCCATGTACCCATGCGGAACGATCGACGGGATCCACCCGGACGCGTTGAGCTGCGCGGTCGCCGAAAAATGCTGCAGCACGACCGCCATCGCCGCGAGCCCGCGCAGCGACGTCAGCGCCTTGATCTCAGGCCGCGCCTTAGACGGATCGAGCATCGTCCGCCATCGGCGCGGTCACGCCATCAATCGCCGGGACGATTGGCGCGCGCCACCACCGCCCGGAACAACACCTGCGCACCTGCTTCAGCCTCCTCAGGCTCGATACTCTCCGCCTCATTATGGCTCAGACCATCTTTACAAGG
The DNA here is from genome assembly GCA_964657565.1 of uncultured Acetobacteraceae bacterium. Taxonomy (GTDB): domain Bacteria; phylum Pseudomonadota; class Alphaproteobacteria; order Acetobacterales; family Acetobacteraceae; genus JAVVHH01. Next base: position 4,369 of record CAZZVQ010000079.1, on the reverse strand, counting down.
CGTAAATATCATCGCCGTCGGGATGTGCCGCGCCACCGAAATCGCATCATGCCCGGCCCCCGACACGATCTCGCGCATCGACAGGCCGAGATCGCGCGCCGCCGTGCGGACCAGCGCCACACAATCCGGGTCGAACGGCTGCGCCGCGATCCGGAACTGCTCCGTGATCGCCAACGCCACCCCGCAATCGCGCCCGATCACGCCCGCCTCGCGCGCGAATTCCTCGGCGATGCGCTCGATCTCGGCCGACTCCGGGTGCCGGAACTCCACCGAGAACCGCACCTCGCCCGGCACCACGTTGCGGCTGTTCGGCACCACGATCAGCTGCCCCACCGTCCCGCGCCCATCCTCGCCCCGCGCCCGCATCATCCGATCCACCAGGTCGATCACCCGCGCCGCACCCACCAGCGCATCCCGCCGCAGGCTCGGCGGCGTCGTCCCGGCATGGCTGTCCCGCCCGGTCGCCACCACATCGTACCAAATCTGCGCCTGCCCGCCGGTGACGACCCCGATCTCCTTGCCCTCGCGCTCCAGGATCGGGCCCTGCTCGATGTGCAGCTCGAAATACGCATCCGCCGCGAACGGCCGCGCCGCCTCCGGGCCGCGATACCCGATCGCATCCAGCGCCTGTCCCACCGTGACGCCCTCCAGATCGGCCAGCGCCTCCGTCTCTCGCTGATCATACAGCCCGGCCCAGACGCCCGATCCCATCAGGCTCTTGCCGAACCGGCTGCCCTCTTCATCGGTCCAGTTGACCAGTTCGAGCGGCGCCTCCGTCGTGATGTCGAGGTCGTTCAGCGTCTGCATCAGCTCCAACCCGGCCACCACGCCCAGCGCGCCGTCGAACTTGCCGCCGCTCGGCTGGCTGTCGAGATGGCTGCCGAACAGCACCGGCGCGCGCGCCGGGTCCCGACCCGGCCGCCGCGCGAACATGTTGCCCATCGTGTCGACCCGCACCGTCAGGCCGGCCGCCTCGCACCGCTCGCGAAAGCGCTGCCGCCCCTGGCGATCGACGTCGCTCAGCGCGAGCCGACGGACCCCGCCCTTCGCGGTGGCGCCGATCTGCGCCATCTCCATCAAACTGGCCCACAGCCGGCGACCGTTGATCCGTTGGTTGCTGCCCGTCGTCATCCCAGTCGCGGTCCCAGTGGCAATCATTGTCGCTCCATTCCGTCGCAGCTAGATAGCGCGAAAGCGGAGAACTTGCCCATGGCGCAGACTGTCACGACCCGCCGGGCCACCATGCTGGCCCTGGCCGGATTGTCGGGCTGCACGCTGGTGGATCAGCGGACCTTCAACCCTCAAGCCGGCCAGCCGCCGCCCCGGCCAAAGGCCCCCGCGCCGCCGCTCCCATTGGCACCCCCCGAGCCCGGGCCGCCCCCGCTGCTCAGCATCCGCCTGCCGGGGCCGCCGGATCTACGGTCCAGACTTGCCAGTGCGGTCGCCGCCGCCCGCGCCCGCAAACGCGACGTCGTGTTCGATGTCGTCGAGATCACCCCCGCCGTCGCCGCCGGCGCCGAGGCGGCCGACATCGCCCGGATGATCGTCGCCCAAGGCGTGCCCGCCGCCCGCGTCAACCTCTCGGTCCGCCCGGTCCCGAACGTCGCGCGCGAAGTCCGCGTCTTCGTGCACTGATCCTAATGAATCGCCCGGCTCTCGCGGTCCCGCAGCGGCCACCGCGAGAGCGCACCGTTGACCAACTCCACCACGGCCGGCGACGCAGCGGTCTCGAACTCCAGCACCAGGATCGGCATCTCCGCATCGATCGAGCGCGCCAGTTGCGCCACCCCGAATTGGGTGATCTCCTCGGCCGACTGCGCGGTCACCATCACGTCAAAAACCTCGTTGCCCTCGAGCAGGATCTCCACCACCCCGAACGTCGCCGCGGTGGTCACCCGAAACCCGGCATCGATCAGCAGATTGGCGATCGAGTACCGTGCTCCCGCGTCTCGCGTCACGATCAGGACATGCGTGTCGTCCGCTGACGGGGCGGCGGCGAGCGGGGCATAATCGTGAAGGCCGGGGATCATTTTTGGCATCTCCGAGATCGCGTGTGACCTCCAACTATCTGCTGCCCTCCCGACCCGCTGTGACCTAGCTCACATCAGCGCGGCCGTCGCGCCGCCGCGATCGCCTCCCGTAACTCGGCCATGTCGGCCGCGCCCGCCAGCATCGACCCGCCGATGACCATCGCCGGCGTGCCCTGGATCCCGAGTTGCTGCGCCAGCGCGATGTTGCTCTCCAGCCGCGCCTTGATCGCCGGATCGTCCATGTCCCGCATCAGCCGCCCACCATCCAGTCCGAGACGGTTGGCCGTCTCGCGCAGGCTGTCCGGCGTCGCCGGCGTGCTGCTCTGCATCAGCGTGTCACGCATCTTGAAATAGCCCCCCTGGCGCTGCGCCGCGAGCAGCGCCCGGCTCTCGAGCTGGCTCGCCGGGCCGAGGATCGGCATGTCCTTCATCGCCACCTTCACGTTCGACTCCGCGCGGACCAGCTCGGCGAGCACCGGCAGCATGCGCCGGCAATACGGACACCGCGTGTCGTAGAACTCCACCACCGTGACGTCGCCCAACGGGTTGCCCTCGATCGCATCCGCCGGGTCGTAGATCTGCTGGCCCAGGCGCGCGATGGCCGCGCTGGTCGCCCGCTCCTGCCCCTGCGCCTCATCCTTCTGCAACTCGACGAACGCGTCGCGCAGGATGCTCGGATCCTTCTTCAGCGCCTCTCGCACGATGTTGATGATCTCGCCGCGCTGCGCCGGCGTGAAGCCCTCTGCCGCAGCAGGGCGCATTCCGGTCAGCAGAAACGCAAGGCAGAGGAGCAGGGCACGCGGCACGATGGCCTCCTTATACGGTCAGACCGGTTAACACGGGATTGATGCGGGGTCGAAGGAATTGCCCGCGAGGGTGGCTGCCGCTACAGCATCGCCCATGGAACCGACCGCAGTGACGAATATGCAACAGCCCCAGGGACGCGCGCGCCGGGCCGGCCGCCTGGCCGCGTCCGCGCTGCTGCTCGCCAGCAGCGGCTGCTCGACCCTCGGCTCGATCCGCGACACCTTCATCGGCGGCCCGCCCGGCGGCCCGGAGACGCAGCGGCTCTCCGGCTTCATCGGCGCCGCCGTCGCCGACGAGCCCCGCGCCGCCCTGGCCGGCCGCGACGTGCTCGCCTCCGGCGGTACCGCCGCCGACGCGGCGGTCGCCATCGGCTTCATGCTCGGCGTCACCCTGCCGTCCCGCGCCGGTCTCGGCGGCGGCGGCGCCTGCCTCGCCTACAACCCCAGCCGCACCGGACCCGGCGGCGGCAACGCCGAAGCCATCCTCTTCAACCCCGTCGCCGGCGCCGTCGCCGGACCCGGCACCGACCGCCCCGCCGCCGTCCCCATGATCCCGCGCGGCCTCTACGCGCTGCATGTCCGCTACGGCAAGCTACCCTTCGACTCGCTGCTGGCCCCCGCCGAGCAAGCCGCCCGCTTCGGCGTGCCCACCCCGCGCGCCCTGATCCAGGACCTCGCCGTCGTCGCCGGACCCCTCCTGCAGGACCCCAACGCCCGCGCCATCTTCGGACCCGGCGGCCAACCCCTCCAGGAAGGCAGCACCCTGCAGCAGCCCGAACTGGCCGCCACCATCGCCTCGATGCGCACCGAGGGCGTCGGCGACCTCTATATCGGCGCCCTGGCCCGCCGCCTCGCCGAAGCCTCCGCCACCGCCGGCGGCGGCCTGACCGTCAAGGTCATGCGCGACGCCCTGCCGCGCTCGGCGTCCCCCGTCACGCTCGATTTCCAGCGCGATCGCGTCGCCGCCGCCTTCCAGTCCCTCCAGGCCGGCGGCACCCCGCAGGCCGCCGACGCCCGCGCCGTCGCCATCGCCACGCGCTGGCGCAACGGCGGCGGCGACCCCATGACCGTGCTCGCCTCCGGCGGCACCGGAGGCACCCTACCGACGCTGCCCGCCTCCACCGGCTGGCTCACCCTCGACCGCGACGGCAACGCCGTCGCCTGCACCGTCACCATGGACAATCTGTTTGGCACCGGCCGCATCGCCCCCGGCACCGGCCTGCTGCTCGCCACCGTCCCCAACCCGGCCCCGCTGCTCTCCGCCGCCCTCGCCTGGAACCCGAACCTGCGCGGCTTCCGCGCCGCCGTGGTCGGCACCGGCCAGGAAGGCGCCCCGCTGGCCACCGCAGTCGCCATCAACAACGCCCTCCGCTCCGCCAGCGCCTTGCCCGTCCCGGTCCCGGCGCCCGGCCGCGCCGACGCCATCGCCTGCGCCCGCTACCTGCCCGACAGCAACGAGAGCTGCACCTGGGCCGTCGACCCGCGCACGCCGGGGCTGGCCGCCGGCGGCAACTGAATGCTCAAGATCGGCCG
>CAZZVQ010000078.1:0-24639 GCA_964657565.1 uncultured Acetobacteraceae bacterium | reverse complement strand
CGGCGGAAGCGGGCCAGCGCGTCCTCGTCACGGCCGACCAGACTCTGGCCGGCGACCTCGACGCTGCCCGAACTCGCCTGTTCGAGGCCGGCCAGGATCATCAGCAGGCTGGTCTTGCCGGAACCCGATGGTCCGACGATGCCAACGGCCTCGCCCGCGCCTACATCGAGGTCGATGCCGGAGAGAATGTTGACCGACCCCGCCGCCGAAGGCACGGTCAGGTGTAGGTCCCGCACGCGCACGAGAGTCGCAGGCGGGTCGGATGGGGGACCGATGCTGATGTCCATACTGGCCCCATATGGCGTGCGTCGCGCGCTGACCAACGTGGTGGTGGGTCTGCTGGCGGTTTTTTGTGCTGCAACTGCGAACGCACGGCCGATCCGCATCCTGGTGCTCGGCGACAGCCTGACCGCCGGCTACGGGCTGGCCGCCGCGGACGGGTTCCAGGCGCAGATGCTCGCCGCCCTCAAGGCGCGCGGGCACGATGTCAGCTTCGTCGATGCCGCCGTCTCGGGCGATACCAGCGCCGGCGGGCGGGCACGGCTGGAATGGGCGCTGGCGGATGGCGCCGACGCGGCGCTGGTCGAACTGGGCGCCAATGACGGGTTGCGCGGGCTGCCGACGACGGATCTGCAGGCCAACCTGGTGGCGATCCTGGACGCGCTGGCGGCCAAGCACCTGCCGGTGCTGCTGAGCGGGATGCTCGCGCCGCCCAATCTGGGCCAGGAGTATGGCGACGCGTTCAAGGCGATCTACACCACCTTGGGCAAGCGCCCGGACATCGTCTTCGACACGTTCTTCCTCGAGGGCGTCGCGGCCGACCCGGCGCTGAACCAGGCCGACCGCCTCCACCCGAACCCGGCGGGCGTGAAGATCATCGTGGCGCGGATGCTGCCCGAAATGGAGAAGCTGATCGCGATGGTGACGCCGTGAGGCTGTTCGTCGCGATCGACCTGCCCTCCTCGCTGCGGACGCGGCTGTCCTGGATGTCGGGCGGCCTGCAAGGCGCGCGCTGGGTGCCGCCGGAGAACTACCACGTCACGCTGCGCTTCATCGGCGAGGTGCCGGCCTGGCGGGCGGAGGAGATCGACCATGCGCTGGCCGGGCTGCGAGCGACGGGGTTCGAGTTGCAGCTCGCGGGGGTCGGGACGTTCGAGAAGGGCGGCAAGGTGCTGTCGCTCTGGGTCGGCGTCGACCGCAGCCCGGCGCTGGAGCACCTGCAGTCCAAGATCGAGACCGCGATGCAGCGCGCCGGGCTGGAGCCAGAACGTCGACGCTTCAGCCCGCATGTGACGCTGGCGCGGGTCGAGGGGATCGCGACGCACAAGATCGCCGAGTGGGTGCAGGGGCGCAACCTGTTCCGCAGCGAGAAGGTGGCGATCGAGCATTTCACCCTGTTCCGCTCGCGCCTCGGCAAGGAGCAGGCGATCTACGACGCGGAGGTCGAGTATCCGCTCTCGCCCACGTCACCCCCGGGCTTGACCCGGGGGTCCACGGAGCCGCAAGCGCGTGCTTGACGGCCTGCTGGCCGAAGCCCGCGCCTGCACCTTCTGCACCTTGCCGGCGGGACCGCGGCCGATCCTGCAAGCCTCGGCGGAGTCGCGCCTGGTGATCGCCAGCCAAGCCCCCGGCAGTATCGCCCATGCCAGCGGCATCCCGTTCCAGGATCCGAGCGGCACTCGCCTGCGCGACTGGCTCGGGCTCGACGAGCCCACTTTCTACGACCCGGCCCGCGTCGCCATCCTGCCGATGGGCTTCTGCTATCCCGGCCGCTACGCGCAAGGCGGTGATCTTCCACCGGCCCCGCCCTGCGCTCCCCGCTGGCGCCACCGCTTCCTGAAGCAGATGCCGGCGATCCGGCTCATTCTCTTGGTGGGCGGCTACTCGCAAGCCGATGCGTTGGGGCCCGGGCGGATGACCGACCGGGTACGCCAGTTCCGCGACTATCTGCCACGCTATTTCCCCCTACCGCATCCGAGTTGGCGGACCGGTATCTGGGAACGGCGAAACCCGTGGTTCACCAACGAGGTGCTCCCGGCGCTCAAGCACGAGGTGAGACAGGCTCTGGATGCCGGATAACTCGCTCTACTGGCGGCGCAACCTCTACGTCTGCCTGTTCGGCTCGTTCACTACGCTGACGGCGATGACGCTGCTGCTGCCGTTCCTGCCGATCTATGTCGAGCAGCTCGGCGTCGAGGGGCACGCGGCGATCGTGCAATGGTCGGGCGTGGCGTATGGGATCACGTTCCTCGGTGCCGGACTGGTGGCGCCGCTCTGGGGCAAGTTCGCCGACCTCTACGGCCGCAAGCCGATCCTGATGCGCGCCGCGCTGTCGATGGCGGTGGTGATGTCGTTGATCGGGCTGGCGCAGAATATCTGGCAGCTCGTGGCGCTGCGGCTGCTGGCCGGGCTGTTGGGCGGGTATAGTTCGGGCGCGGTGGTGCTGGTGGCGACGCAGACGCCGCGGGAGCGGTCGGGCTGGGCGTTGGGCGTGCTGTCGACCGGGACGCTGGCCGGGACGCTGCTGGGGCCGCTGCTGGGCGGGATCATGCCCGGGCTGGTCGGCATCCGCGCGACGTTCTTCGTGGCCGGCGGCGTGATCTTCGTGGCGTTCCTGGCGACGGCGCTCCTGGTGCGGGAGGACCGAAGCGCGTTCCGCAAGGAGGTGCGGCAGGTGACCAAGCGGGCCTGGTCGATGATCCCCGACCCGCGGCCGGTCGCGGCGATGCTGGTGACGGCGATGCTGCTGCTGTTCGCCAACATGTCGGTCGAGCCGATCATCACGGTGTATGTGGGGCTGTTGTACCCGATCGGTGGCGACGTGGTGTTCACGGCCGGGTTGGTGATGGCGGCGTCGGCGGTGGGCAGCATTCTCGCGGCGCCGCGGCTGGGGCGGTTGGCGGACCGGATCGGGCATTGGAAGCTGATCGTCGGGTGCCTGGCGGCGTGCAGCCTGCTGCTGATCCCGCAGGCGTTCGTGACGCAGAGCTGGCAGTTGATCGGCCTGCGCTTCCTGATGGGCATCGCGCTGGCCGGGCTGTTGCCGGCGATCACGGCGACGATCCGGCACAACGTGCCGCAGGCGGCGGCGGGGACGATCCTGGGCTACAGCACCTCGGCGCAATATGCCGGGCAGGTGCTGGGGCCGCTGGCGGGCGGCTTCGTGGGCGGGCAGATCGGGATGCGGGCGGTGTTCCTGGGCACGACGCTGATCATGGCCGGGGGTGCGGCGCTGAACTGGGTCGTCAGCCGGCGGCTCGGGGCGGAGCGGCGGGGCGCATGAACAGCACTGCGGGGATGGCAGCTAGGGCGATGATGATTGCGGTAATCCACCAAGCGCGCTGAAAGGCGGCGGCCGGCGTGGCCGCGGGCAGCGCGATGAGGGCGACGAACAGGGCGACGCCGATGGCGAGCGCGGCCTGGCGGACCATGTTGATCACGCCCGACCCGGTGGCAAAGAGCGACGCCGGCAGCGACGAGGTGCCGAGACCCATGGTGGTCGGCCAGGTCAGGCCAACGCCGACTCCCGTCGCCATGATGCCGACCGTGGCGGCAATCGGGGCGGGCGTGGCGCCGACGAACAGCGCCCAGATCACCAGGCCGAGCGCGAAGGACGCGATACCGACGAGGAGCACGGGCAGCGGGCCGAAGCGTTTCAGCAAACGTCCGGCGAGCAGCAGCGACGTCGTCGGCACCAGCAGCGGGCCGGGGGCAATCGAGAGGCCGGCTTGGAACGCGGTCCAGCCCCAGGCGGTCTGCTCCCAGAAGGCGATCGAGAACAGCATGGCGCCGAACGCGACGCCGTAGGGCCCCATCATCAGGGTCGCGCCGGTGAAGGTCGGGATGCGGAACAGCGAGGGGTCGACGAAGGGATTGTCCGAGCGCAGGCAGTGTCGGACGAAGAGGGTGATGCAGAGGATCGCGAGGGCCAGCGCGCCGAGCGTGCGGGCGGAGAGCAGGCCCCAGTCACCGCCTTTGATGATGGCGACGGTGAGCGCGGCGATGCCTGCGGTGACAAGCAGGGCAGCCAGGGGATTGGGCGGCTTGGCGTCGTGGCCGGGCACCGCAGGCAGCATGCGCCAGGCGATGGCCATGGCGGCAAGGCCAATCGGGACGTTGACGATGAAGATCCACCGCCAGCTCACCGCGATCAGGAGGCCGCCGATGAACGGGCCGAAGGCGGCGGCGAACCCCCCGATGGCGGTCCAGGTGCGGACGGCGGTGCCGCGTTGCTCCGGGGGGAAGGTCGCGAGCAGGAGGCCGATGGAGGTGGGTGTCATCAGGGCGGCGCCGGCGGCCTGGACGATCCGGAACGCGACGAGCATGCCGACGCTGGTGGCCACGGCGCAGGCGGCCGAGGCGACGGTGAACACGCCGATGCCGACGATGAAGCTGCGGTCGCGGCGGTAGCGCTCGGCGAGGCGGCCGAAGAAGACGAGCATCGCGGCGAAGCCGATGGTGTAGCCGTTGAGGATCCACGAGAGGTCCTCGAGCGAGGCGGCGGGGAAGTCGGCGCCGATGGCGGGCAGGCCGACATTGACGATGAACATGTCGAGGTTGGCGAGGATGATGCCGACGCAGACGATCGCGAGGACCTGGTTCGGCGTCGCGGTGCGGGATTCGAGGATCATGCCCAACGATCAGAGTATATGCACCTAGTGTCAACAAATTGTACTTGGGGCTTGGCGCAAGTCGCGGCAGAGTGCAGGGCAATGAGCGAAGCGCCGACCATCGACCGCCCCGAAGCCAGTGTTGCCGAGGCGGATCACATCGACGTCCTGATCGTCGGCGCCGGGATATCGGGCGTGAGTGCCGGGTATCACCTGCAGCACTCGTTGCCGGGGACCAGCTTCGTGATGCTGGAGGCGCAGAAGAGCTACGGTGGGACGTGGTACACGCACAAATACCCGGGCATCCGCTCCGATAGCGACCTGTATACCTTCGGCTACCGCTTCAAGCCGTGGACGGGCGCGCCGATCGCCACCGCGGAGGAGATCCGGCGCTATATGGGCGAGGCGATCGCCGAGAACGGGCTCGAGCGGCGGATCCGCTACCAGCACAAGGTGCTGCGGGCGTCCTGGTCGAGCGAAACCAAGCGTTGGACGGTCGAAGGCATCCGCACCGATACCGGCGAGGACATCCGCTTCACCGCGAACTTCTTGTGGATGTGCCAGGGCTACTACCGCCACGAGGACGGGTTCACGCCGGAATGGCCCGGCACCGAGGATTTCCAGGGCGAGATCGTCCACTCCATGCACTGGAAGGAGGGCATGGACCTCACCGGCAAGCAGGTGGTGGTGATCGGTTCGGGCGCGTCGGCGGCGACCATCGTGCCGAACATCGCCGAGCAGTGCGCCCATGTCACGATGCTGCAGCGGACGCCGATCTTCTACCGGACCGGGCGCAACGCGATCGAGATCGCCGACGAACTGCGCCGGCTCGAGGTCGACGAGACCTGGATCCACGAGATCGTGCGGCGGAAGATCCTCTACGAGCAGAAAGTGTTCAACGGCCGCAGCTTCGACGAGCCGGAGAAGGTCCGGGGCGAGTTGCTCGGGTTGGTGCGCGATGCGCTCGGCGAGGGGTCGGAGGAGGTGATCGCCGCCAACTTCACCCCGAAATACCGGCCCTGGCAGCAGCGGATCGCGTTCGTGCCCGACGCGGATTTCTTCCAGAAGATGAAGGCCGGCAAGGCGTCGGTGAAGACCGGGGTGATCGAGCGGTTCGTCGCCGACGGGATCGAGCTGCAGAGCGGCGAGCTGCTGAAGGCCGATGTGGTGGTGGCGGCAACCGGGTTCCATCTGAGCGTGCTGGGCGACATCGATTTCACCATCGATGGCCAGCCGCTCGCCTTCGGGGACATCGTGACCTATCGCGGGATGATGTTCACCGGGGTGCCGAACCTGGCCTGGGTGTTCGGCTATTTCCGCGCCTCCTGGACGCTGCGGGCCGATCTGGTGGCGGATTTCATCGTGCGCCTGCTCGGCCACATGCGGGCGCGCGGCGCGGAGATGGTGGTGCCGGCGCTGCGTCCGGAGGATGCCGACATGCCGCTCGAGCCCTGGATCGCGCCCGACAACTTCAACCCGGGCTACATCAACCGCGGCATCCATCTGCTGCCGAAATGCGGCACCAAGACCGAGTGGCGGCACTCCCATGACTACTGGGAAGACAACCACACCATCCCCAAAGCCGATCTGGACGACGGGACCCTGGTCTACCGGTAGGGTGGGCTTTAGCCCACCAGCTGCAAGCTCGATTGGGTGGGCTGCGGTTCTGTATCGTTAGGGCGGGGCCATGCCGTAGCTGGCCAGGATATTCAGCGTTTCAGGCCCAGCCAGCATCGCCAGCAGGATGATCGGGACCTCGGAGGCTTTCGGGTTCATCGCCGCGACGTAGACGGTGCGGCTCTGCAGGTCCGGCGGCAACGGCCCGACTAAGGCGGCGCCCTTGACGGCGATCAGCTCGCTGGTCTGGCCCAGCGCGAGCGTCGCTTGTCCGTCGACCAGGCGCTCGGCGGCGAGACCGCCCTGGGTCAGCACCAGCTTGGGCTTCATCTGGTCGGTGATGCCGAGTTTGTCGAACATGGTCACCACGTAGGCGCCGCTCGTGCCGCCTGAAGCCGGGTCGACCAGGGCCACCTTGGGGGCGGCGAGCAGAACCTGCCGGAGCGCGTCGCTGCTGGAGATGTCGGGCTTCGGCGCGCCGGCCTTGACCGCCAGCCCGACACCGACCGAGGCGATCGGGGTGACGAGGATGACCTGGCCGTCGCGGGCCGGGCCCTCGACCGTGGCCGGGGTGAGGATGGCGAGGTCGAACACCTCGCCGCGGCCGATCCGGGCGGCGACGCCCCCGGAGGTGTCGGTGGTCACGACGACCCGGCTGCTGTTGCGGGCTTCGAACGCGGGGATGATGGCATCCAGCACCGGGCGGAACGCGCCGGCGCTGAGCACGCGGATGTCGGCGGCCTCGGCATGCGCCACGCCGACCCCGAGGGAGGCCAAGCCGGCCAGCAATAGCCGGCGAAACAGTGTCATTCGTCCTCCGCGTTCAGCGTTTTCAGGATACCGACGAGCTTGCCGTCGCGCCAGCTTGCCCATTCCTCGAGCGACCGGCCCTCCGCCTCCCGCTCGACGCCGGCGGCGAGTTGGTCGAGCAGCGCCGGGCTGTCCTGCTGGTTGCCGAGATGCGGCCACAGGATCGCCGGGCCGAAATTGGCCCAGAGATGGCGCAGCCCACCCTGACCGCCGCCGAGGTGATGCGTCAGCGCCGGCCCCATCAACGCCCAGCGGATCCCCGGGCCCTGGGCGACGGCGGCATCGACGTCGGCGACGTCGACCACGCCCTGCTCGACGAGGTAGGCGGCCTCGCGCCAGATCGCCGCCTGCAGCCGGTTGCTGACGTGGCCGGGCATCTCCTTGTTCAGCCGGATCGGGTGCTTGCCGACGGCGCGGTAGAAGCCCATCGCGCGATCGACCGTCGCCGGGTCGGTCTGCGCGCCGCCGCAGACCTCGACGAGCGGGATAAGGTGCGGCGGGTTGAACGGGTGGCCGACGACGACGCGCCCGGGATGCGGACAGCGCGCCTGGATCTGGCTCGGCATCAGGTTGGAGGACGAGCTGGCGATGATCACCTCCGGCCCGATGGCGGCGCCGACGCGGGCGAGCAGCTCCTGCTTCACCTCGACCCGGTCGGGGCCGCTCTCCTGCACGAAATCGGCGCCCTCGGCCGCGCGGGCCGGGTCGGCGTCGAAGGTCAGCCGGGACGGGTCGGCGTCCGCTGGCAGGCCGAGCGCGTCGAGCGCGGGCCAGGCGGCGTCGATGAAGCGGCGGACCCGGTCGTGAGCGTCCGGAGCCGGATCGCTGGCCGAGACGGCGAGTCCGCGGGAGAGATAGAAAGCCGCCCAACTGGCGCCGATCGTGCCGACGCCGATGGCGGCCACCCGCGTTATGCCGTCGATCGCCACAGCCCGTCTCCCCCTTCGGTTTCCGGGCTACCCTGCTACAACTCGCCATGGCGGACCAGGGCGGCCGCAGCGTTGGTTGCCGATCTCCGCGCGAGGGCTTGCATGGGCCGGGCGAGACGCGTTAGCCCGGGCCATGCAAACCGTCGAGACGATCGCCCCCTTCACGCTGACTGTCTGTGGCATCGAGGAACTGGCCGGGCACTGCACCGCCCGGCCGAGCCATGTGCTCTCGATCCTCGATCCGGACCACCCGGTGCCGGAGGCGTTCGGCAGCTTCGGCGAGCACGAGAAGCTGGAGCTGCGCTTCCACGACATCATCGACCCGGCGCCGGGTCAGATCATGCCGACCGAGGACCATGTGGCGGCGCTGCTGGCGTTCGGACGCGACCTGATGGCCGAGCCGCCGCAGGACGCGCATCTGCTGGTGCATTGCCACGCCGGCATCTCCCGCTCGACGGCGGCGATGACGCTGATCCTGGCGCAGCACCGGCCCGACCTGCCCGCCGAGGCGATCCTGGCCGAGGTGCTGCGCATCCGGGACAAGGCCTGGCCCAACTTGCGTATGCTGGAGATGGGCGACGCGATGCTGGGCCGGGGCGGCACGTTCCCCAAGGCGGCGCACGCGATCTACCGGCACCAGCTCGAGGTCCGTCCGCATCTGTGGGATTTCATGAGCGACCTCGGCCGCGATCGGGAACTCGCCCAAACGAAACCGGCTACAACCTGACAAAGCTTCCGAACAAGATCGTCACCCACGGGCTTGACCCGTGGGCCCACCGTGCTCCAAGCGCGCGCTCGACTTCCTGGATCCCCGGGTCAAGCCCGGGGAAGACGGGACCACTCTATTCTATGGATACCCGGCACATCGTCTCCCTTTCTCACTCGGCCGGACCAGCATGACAGAAGCCAGCATCGCCGCCCGGTTGATGGCTCTCGCGCGCGCGCGGCAGGACCTGCCGGCGACGCTCTCGGACGCCGATGACGTCGCCGCCTCGGCCCCGGCGGGCGCCGACGAGAAGGCGCTGATCGAGGCCCTGCGCCAGGCGATCGCCGCCCGGCTGGCCCCGGTGGCGCGGCGCAACCCGGACGTGGCGTTCGCCGAAGCGGCGGAGCGCAGCGAGGAGTTGAGCGGGCGGCCCCCCGGCATTCCGGCGGTGCAGGAACTCGCGACCCTCGTGGCCATGGCCGCCGGCCTCGACCCGGCGGATGCCAACGTACTCCGCCAGCGGCTGGTCGCCGCCGAGCAAAGCCGTCGCGCGGCGGCCAAGGCGGCGAAGGACCGGGCCAAGGCGCTCGAGCACTCCGAGCAGCAGCGGCGCCGCGAGTGGGAGAGCGAGCTCGTCGGCGTCGAGGAGCTGCCGGCGCTGCTGGGGGTGCCGCGGCGGCTGGTGGAGCGCTGGCTCGGCGAGGGACTGATCCCCGTCGCGCGCACCACCACGACCCGCCAAAAGGGAGGGGAGCAAAACGGCCAGATCATCGAGGAACTGGACTTCCACCCGGAGCAGATCGCCGCACTGCTGCCGCAAGTGGCGCGCTGGAAGGGTCTCGAACCGGACGCCCAGCGCAGGACCCGGGTGCCGAACGGGGCGATCGCGCGGCGGGCCGGGCTGGACCGGTTCGCGGCGCATTTCGCCGAGGCGCGGGCGCTGTTCCGGCGGATCACGCTGGTGATCGGCCCGACCAATTCCGGCAAGTCGCATTACGCGCTGGACCGGCTGGCCAAGGCGGAGACCGGCGCCGCGCTGGCCCCGCTGCGGCTGCTGGCGCTCGAGTTCCAGGATGCTCTGGCCGCGCGCGGCGTGCCGGCGAGCCTCATCACCGGCGAGGAGCGGCACATCGTGCCGGGCGCGCAGCACGTCGCCTGCACCGTCGAGATGGCCAATACCGGGCGGATCGTCGACGTCGCCATCGTCGACGAGGCGCAGATGCTGGCCGACCCGGACCGCGGCGCGGCCTGGACGGCGGCGATCATGGGCATCCCGGCGCGCGAAGTGATCGTGCTCGGCGCGCCCGATTGCCTGCCGCTCGTGCAGCGGCTGGCGGAGTTGTGCGACGAGCCGATGGAGGTCGTGCGGCTGGAGCGCAAGAGCCCGTTGCGGGTGGCCGACGAGTCCGTCGGCATCGGCGCGATCGGGCCGGGCGACGCCATCGTGGCGTTCTCGCGGCGCGACGTGTTCGCCATGCGCGAGCAGGTCGTCGCGCGCGGACTGACGCCGGCGGTGATCTACGGGGCGCTGGGCCCGGAAGTGCGGCGGGCCGAGAGTCGCCGCTTCCGCGAGAACGTGGCGCCGGTGCTGGTGGCGACCGACGCCATCGGCATGGGGCTCAACCTGCCGATCCGCCGGGTGCTGTTCTCGAGCCTGATGAAGTGGGACGGCCGCGAGGACCGCTCGCTGACCCCGGCCGAAGTGCGCCAGATCGGCGGCCGCGCCGGGCGCTATGGGCAGCATGAGGAGGGCATCGTCGCCGTGCTTTCCGGCGGCGGCGAGCCACGCCGGCTGCGCACGCTGATGGAGACGGAGCCGGCGCCGCCCGCCGATCTGCGCCCGCTGGTCTCGCCGGACCGGCGCATCGTCCAGGGCGTGGCCGAGGAGTTGGGCACGCAATCGCTGCTGGAGACGCTGCGGCGGATCAGCAAGGCGGTGCTGCGGCCCGGCGACCCCAACTACCGGCTCGCCGATCTGGAGGTGCAGATGGAGATCGCGGCGGCCATCGACGGGACCGGGCTGTCGCTGCTGGACCGCTGGACCTATGCGCTGTGCCCGGTCGATCTGCGCGATGCCGGGATCGAGCGGCTGCTGCGCTGGGGCGTGGATCACGCCGCCGGGACGCAGGTGCCGCCGCCGAGCGTGGGCCACCTGCCGCCGCCGGAGCGGGCCGACCAGACGGCGCTGGAGCGGGCGGAGAAAGTGGCCAAGCGCCTGGTCTCGTGGCGCTGGCTCGCCCAGCACTACCCCGAGACCTACGCCGAGACCGACCGCGCCAACGAGGAGCGCCGCCGGCTCGACACCTTCATCGAGACGGTGCTGCGCCAGCAGGCGATCGGGCGGGCCCGGCGGTTCCAGCGCGGCGGCGGCGGCAAGCCGCGCGAACCCCGTGAGGCCGC
Source organism: uncultured Acetobacteraceae bacterium (assembly GCA_964657565.1). Taxonomy (GTDB): domain Bacteria; phylum Pseudomonadota; class Alphaproteobacteria; order Acetobacterales; family Acetobacteraceae; genus JAVVHH01. The sequence continues at coordinate 13,567 of CAZZVQ010000078.1, read as the reverse complement.
GCCCTCCCCCGCCCCGGCGGACCGGGCAACCGGCCGCGGTAAGGGCCCGTTCCGCGGACGCCGCTGACTAGGTCCCGCAGAACGTCGCGAGCACCCGCTCCTCCGGACGCGGCGGCAGCGTAAAGCGGTCGAGGCCGGCCCGCTCCTCGAACGGCCGCGCGATCACCTCGAGCAGCGTTTCGAACGGCGCGTAGTCGCTGTGCTGCGCCGCCGCGGCCAGCGCAGCCTCGACCAGGTGGTTGCGCGGGATATAGAGCGGATTGATCGCCCGCATCGCGGCGGGCCGATCGGGCTGCGGCTCGGCGGCGAGGCGCGCCCGCCAGGCCGGAGCCCAGGCGTCGAATGCGGCGGCCGGGCTGAACAGCGCGCGCACCGGGCCGTCGTCGCCGGCGGCGGCATCGGCGAGGGCGCGGAACGTCAGCGTCCAATCGGCTCCACCCTCCTGCATGTGCCGCAGCAGCTCCTGCGTCAGATCGTCGTCGCCGTCGCGCTCGGTCTCGAGCCCGATCTTGCGGCGAAGGCCACTCAGATAGACGCTCTCGAACCGCTCCCCGAACCCGGCGATCGCCGCCTTGGCGACCTCGATCGCCTCCTCCTGCGTGGGCGCCAGCAGCGGCAGCAACGCCTCCGCCAGCCGCGCCAGATTCCAGCCGGCGATACGGGGCTGGTTGCCGTAGGCGTAGCGGCCGGCCTGGTCGATCGAGCTGAACACGATACCCGGGTCGTAGCTGTCCATGAAGGCGCACGGGCCATAATCGATGGTCTCGCCGGAGATCGCCACGTTGTCGGTGTTCATAACGCCGTGGATGAAGCCGACCAACAGCCAACGCGCGACGAGCTCGGCCTGGCGGTCGATGACGGCGCGCAGGAACGCGGGGTAATCGCCGGCGCACTCCGGATAGTGCCGGGCGATGGCGTAGTCGGCGAGCGCGCGGACCCCCTCGTCGTCACCCTGCGACGCGAAATATTGGAACGTGCCGACCCGCAGATGGCTCGCCGCGATGCGGGTGAGCACGGCGCCGGGCAGCGCCGTCTCGCGGTACACCGGCTGCCCCGTCGTCACCGCCGCCAGCGCCCGGGTCGTCGGAATGCCGAGCCCGTGCATGGCCTCGCCGAGGATGTATTCGCGCAGCACCGGCCCGAGCGCCGCCCGCCCGTCACCCCCGCGCGAGAACGGGGTCCGCCCGGAGCCCTTCAGCTGTAGGTCGTAGCGCTTGCCGTCCGGAGCGACGATCTCGCCGAGCAGCACGGCGCGGCCATCGCCGAGCACGGGCGAGAAATTGCCGAACTGGTGGCCCGAATACGCCTGCGCGATCGGCACCGACCCGGCCGGAACCCGGTTGCCGGCCAGCATCTCGGCATCCAGCGCCGCCGGGTCGAGGCCAAGGCTCGCCGCCAGCTCGGTGTTGACGCGCACGATGCGCGGGTCGGCGACCGGCAACGGCGCCTGCTGCGCGAAGAAGCGGTCGGGCAGCCGCGCGTAGCTGTTGTCGAACGCGATGGTCGGCTGGGCGTGATCAAGCGGCATGGAGCAACTCCAGCGTCAGAGGGTCGGGCTGTCCCGCATAGAAATGCTGCAGAGCGGCCTCGAACGGCGGTTTCTGGATGGCGGCGAACAGCGTCAGGCAGGAACGGAATTTCAGATCGTCCGGACTGCCGAGGATCTGCAGCGCCGTCTTGCCCTGGACGTGGTCAACGAGTTCCGTGCATTCAACCAAGCGCGGCCCGAGCACCGGATGGGCCAGATAGGCGCCGGCCTCGTCGAGTCCGCCCAGCCCGTAGAACCGCGCGGTGGCGCTGCGGCCGAGCGCGCGGAGCTGCGGGAAGATGAACCACATCCAGTGCGAGCGCTTGGCGCCGGCGGCGAGTTCGCGGCGAACCTGGTCGATGACCGGCTCCTGCGCCGTGACGAAGCGGTCGAGGTCGAAGCTGCTCATGGATCGAGAAGTCGCTGGGGCCCGCCGGGTTGCGTGAACCGGCGCGGCGGATGAGGCTGCGCGTCATGACTCCCGTCACTTTGATCACCGGCGGCGGCTCCGGCATCGGTGCCGCGCTCGCCCGCCGCCTCGCCGCGCCCGGAATGCGCCTGCTGCTCCACGCGGGGCGGCAGCGCGATAAGGCGCTGAAACTGGCGACCGATCTGGAGGCCGCAGGCGCCGAAGTCGACCTTGTCGCCGCCGACTTCGCCGACCCGGCCCAGGCAGCCGGGCTGGTCCAGGCCGCGCTGGATCGCTGGGGCCGGCTGGACCGTGTCGTCCATGCCGCCGGGTTCGCCGACCGGCGCCCGATCGGCACCCTGGATGCGGCCGGATTCGAGGCCAGCCTGGCAACCAACGTAACCGCCTTCTTCCATCTCGCCACCGCCGCGCTGCCCGCGTTGCGCCAGAGCGAGGCGCCGCGCATCGTCGCGGTGAGCTCGTTCCTCGCCGACCGGGTGCGGTTCGGGCCCGATATGCTGTTTCCCGCGAGCACCGCCAGCAAGGCCGCACTGGAGGGGCTGGTGCGCGCCCTGGCGATGCAACTCGCGCCGGAGCGGATCCCGGTCAACGCCGTCGTGCCCGGCTTCGTCACCAAGGACGCCACACAGCACTCCGCCGTCGACCCGGCCGCCCGCGCCAGGGTCACCGCGATGATCCCGTTCGGCCGCTACGGCGACCCGGCCGAGGTCGCCGCCGTGATCGTCTTCCTGCTGGGACCGGACGCGGCGTACGTCACCGGACAGATGCTGCACGTGGATGGCGGGCTGAGCCTGTGAATGGTGGGCTGAAGCCCACCCTACGAGAGACGGGGTAGGGTGGGCTTCAGCCCACCGAATCACCCCTTGACGAGCGCGCAGCCACCCTCGCTCATCGGGCGCCATGCCTCCTCGGCCGGCGTCATCGCGACCAGTTTCAGGCCATCCCACCCGCCCTTGCTCTCCGACGGCGCCTTGGCCTGGAACAGGTAGGTCGGATGCAGCGTGCGCCCGTCCGCGCGGATCTTGCCCGGGCCGAACGCGTCGTCGTCCGTCGGCATCGCCTTCATCCGGGCCACCGCCGCGCGGCCGTCCGCCTTGGCGGCCGCAACGCCCAGATCCTTGACCGCCTTGAGATAGTGCAGCGTGCTGGCGTAGTCGCCGGCCTGCACCATGTTCGGCCACTGGTTCGGCGTCTTGTTCTTGATGCGCGCCATGAACGCGCGGGTGCGGTCGTTCAGGTCCCAGTAGAACGACTCCGTCAGCAACAGGCCCTGCGCCGTCTCCAGGCCGAGCGCGTGCACGTTGCTGTTGTAGAACAGCATCGCCGCGATCTTCATCGTGTTCTGCAGCCCGAACTCGTGCGCCTGCTTGATGCAGTTGATGGTGTCGCCGCCGGAGTTGCACAGGCCAAGCACCTTGGCACCGGATTCCTGCGCCTGCAGCAACAGGGCGGAGAAGTCCGTCGTGTCGGGGAACGGATACTGGCTGGCCCCGAGCACCTTGCCCCCGGCTTCGGTGACGAACTTGGTCGTATCGCGCTGCAGTTGCTGCCCGAACACGTAGTTGGCGGTGATGAAGTACCAGCTATCGCCGCCCGCCCGCACCATCGCCCCGCCGGTCGACTTGGCCAGCATGTAGGTGTCGTAGGTCCAGCAGATCGTGTTCGGCGAACATTGCGCCCCGGTCAGGTCCGTCGTCGCGGCGCCGCTGTTCAGCATCACCTTGTTCTTCTCGCGGCACACCGTGTTGACGGCGAGCGCGACCGAGGAGGTCGGGACGTCCACGATGGCGTCGACCCCGCCCTGGTCGAACCACTCCCGCGCAATGCCGGCGCCGATGTCGGGTTTGTTCTGGTGGTCCGCCACCAGCACCTCGACATTGAAGCCCAACGTCGCCGCCATCTCCTGCACGGCCTGGCGGACGCAGATCGCCCCGGTGGGGCCGCCATCGTCGCGATACGGGCCGGACTGGTCGTTCATCACGCCGATCCGCAAGGTTTTCGCATCGCTCTGCGACCACCCCACCCTCGGCAAGGCGGCGGCACCGGCGGCCCCGAGCAGCAAGCGGCGTGAGACGGTCATGACGTTCTCCCGATCGGCGCCCTGGCCGGGCGTCTTGATCGACACGTTACGGAGGCGGCCAGGAGCCGTCCAGTCATTCCACCGTAGGTTGGCCTACCCTGCCGCACGCCTCCAGCTGAACGCGAAGAGGCCCGCGCCGATGAGCAGCGAGCCCCCTGTCCTATTCACGGCACGCTGAACGCGCGGCTGCTTCAGGCGCTGCCGCGCCGCGGATGCCAGGAGCGCAAAGCCAAGTGAGTTCAGCGTCGCCATGGTGACGAAGGTGCTCACCAGCACCGCCACCTGCGGCAGAAAGGCGCGGGAGGCATCCAGGAACTGCGGCACGAACGCGACGAAGAAGATGATGCCTTTGGGGTTCAGGGCCGTCACCACATACGCGTGGGCGAACATGCGGAGCGGGCCTGCCGCTGGAGCCGCATCGAACCCGGCCGCACCGACCGGCGCACGCCACAGCTTGATGCCGAGGTAGATCAGGTAGGCCCCGCCCAGCCAGCGTAGCCCGGTGAACACCACCGCCGATGCCGCAAGCACGGCTCCCAGGCCCAGCATGGACGCCGTCATCGCCGTGAGGTCGCCCAGCGCCACCCCGGCCACGATCGCGGCAGCGGGTTTCCTGCCATGGCCGAGTGCGTATGAAATGACCAGCAGCACCGTGGGGCCAGGAATGGCGAGCAGCACGGCAGACGCGGCGACGAAGGCGAGCCAGTGGTCGAGGGGCATGAAGGGTTCCTGTGATCCGGCGTCGGCTAAGGAAGCCGTGTTCAGGCCGGCACGAGGCTCGGCTGCTCCCGCACCGGCGCCTTTAGCACGCCGAGCCGCAGCAGGGCAGCCGCCACGTAATAGGCCGATTTGAACGCCAGCACCGGGACGCGCTGGTCCGGCCGGGCCCGCAGATTGCCGGCGAGCAGGCTCACCAACCCGTCACGCATGCGAAAGCGGTTGCTGGGGTTCATGAACAGCAGGCGCAGCGCCGGGCTGTCGATCCGGTAGATCAACCAGGCCAGCCGGCTCATCGCGCCGCGGATCTCGCGCTCCATGCTGGCCGCCTTGCGCAGCCCGTGCGCCGGGTCGGCCAGCCACGCATCGGCCACGTCGGCGCCCATCTCGCCCGAGGTCATGGCGAGCAGGACGCCGCTACTGAATACCGGGTCGAGAAAGGCGAAGGCGTCGCCGACCATCAGGTAGCCGTCGCCGAACGAGCGGTCGCAATAATAAGAGTAGTTGCCGGTGCTGGTGACGTCGCCGAGCATCTCGGCGCCCTGCATGCGCGCGGCTACCGTGGGGCTCCGGGCGATGCGGTCCTCGAACAGCTCCCGCGGCGTGCCGTTGCGGCCCTTGAACACGCTGGCATTGCCGACGAAGCCGACGCTCATCACCCCGTCCGGCAGCGGGATCAGCCAGAACCAGCCATCCTCGACCAGATGCACGCTGATATAGCCGTCGAGGTCGCCGGTGCGCCGCTCGACGCCCCGGAAATGCGCATACACCGCGGCAGTGTTGTTGTGCTTATTGGACTGCTTGGTCCGCAGCCGGCCCGCCATGAACGTATCGCGGCCGGACGCGTCGAGCACGAAGCGCGGCGCGAAGGCGATCGTCGCGCCGTCCGGCCCGACCGCCTCGATCCGCGCTCGCTCGCCCGCAGCGCCGGGCACCGCCGCGGTCACCTTGGTCGCCTCATGCGTGCGCGCACCCCGCCTGCCCGCCGTGCGGAACAGGATCTCGTCCAGCGCGGCCCGCGGCACCTGCCAGGAGGACGTGTAGCGCTGGTCGAGTCCCTGCGCGAAGGAGAACTGGACCGCCCGGCCCGTCGCGTCGGAGACGAACTCCGCCCCCGGCTTGTGCTGCCCGATCGCCGCTACCTCGGCGGTGATGCCGAGCCGGTCGAAGATCGCGGTGTTGAGCGGCAGCAGCGATTCGCCGATGTGGAACCGCGGATGCCGCTCCTTCTCCAGCAGCACGACGTCGCGCCCCCGCCCCGCCAGTCTCGCCGCCGCGGTCGACCCGGCCGGGCCGCCACCGATGATCAGAACGTCACAATCAGTCGCCATGCCCACAGCGTATCATAACGACGTACAGCGTCACCTGCCTTGCCGCACGAGAGCCGGTGCGCTACACGCCGCCGCTTAACACGCGCGGGCGTGGTGAAATTGGCAGACACGCCAGATTTAGGTTCTGGTGGCGCAAGCCGTGGGGGTTCAAGTCCCTCCGCCCGCACCATACAGGATCAAAGGGCCGGGTCATGCAGGTTACCGAGACGCTTTCCGAGGGGCTCAAGCGCGGCTTCGCCATCACGGTGCCGGCCTCCGACATCGAGGACAAGCGCACCAAGCGGCTGACCGAGCTCGGCAAGACCGTCAAGCTCCCGGGCTTCCGCCCCGGCAAGGTGCCGATGGCCGTCGTCCGCCAGCGCTTCGGCACCGCCGTGATGTCCGAAGTGCTCGAGGAGAGCGTCAACACCGCCACCCAGCAGGTGCTGACCGACCGCGGCCTACGCGCGGCCACGCAGCCGAAGGTCGACGTCACCTCGCTCGACGACAAGAAGGACCTCGAATTCACCGTCGAGCTCGAGTTGCTGCCCGAGATCACGATGCCGGATTTCGGCGCGCTCAGCCTGAGCCGGCTCAAGGCCGCACCGTCCGAAGAGGCCATCGACAAGGCCGTCGAGGAAATCGCCCGCCGCCAGCGCGAGATGGAGCCCGTCACCGAGGACCGCGGCGCCCAGGCCGGCGACACGCTGACCGTCGATTTTGTCGGCAAGGTCGATGACGTCGCCTTCCCGGGCGGCACCGGCACCGACATGGCGGTCGAACTCGGCGGCACCGGGTTCATTCCCGGCTTCTGGGAGGGCATGGAGGGCATGAAGCCCGGCGAAGAGCGCCAGATCACCGTGACATTCCCCGAGGCGTATCACGCCAAGGAACTGGCCGGCAAAGCGGCCACCTTCGACATCACCGCCAAGAAGCTCGAGCAGCCGAAGCCGGTCGCGCTGGACGACAGCCTGGCCGAGAAGCTCGGCTTCGAGACCATCGAGGAGCTCCGAAAGCTCATCAGCCAGCAGATCCAGCGCGAGTACGACGGCCTGACGCGCATGCGCATCAAGCGCGAGCTGCTCGACGCCCTGGCCGAGAAGGCCGATTTCGCCACCCCCGAGAGCATGGTCGAGCCGGAGTTCAACCAGATCTGGCAGCGCGTCGAGGCCGACATGAAGGACGGCAAGCTCGATGACGACGACAAGGACAAGGACGAAGCGACCCTCAGGGCGGAATACCGCGCCATCGCCGAGCGCCGCGTCCGCCTCGGCCTGCTGCTCTCCGAGATCGGCCGCGCCAACGGCATCCAGGTCGGCAACGACGAGATCAACCGCGCCATGCGCACCGAAGCCCAGCGCTACCCGGGCCAGGAGCAGCAGGTGATGGAGTTCTTCCGCAAGAACCCGCAAGCCGCCGACGGCCTGCGCGGCCCGATCTACGAGGAGAAGGTGGTCGACTTCATCCTCGAACTGGCCAAGGTCGAGGACCGCACCGTCACGCCGGAAGAGCTGTCGGCCGATTCAGAGGCCCCCGCGGCCGCATGAACCTCACGCGACCCGGGCAATAGTCCGGGCTGCGCTGGACCCCGCGATCGTGCGTGCTTATCTCGGCACGGCATATACTAAGGATGGTGAATTCATGAGAGATCGCGACCCGGTCGAGGTCTACGGCAACACGCTGGTGCCGATGGTGATCGAGCAGACCGCCCGCGGCGAGCGCTCGTTCGACATCTATTCGCGCCTGCTCAAGGAACGGATCATCTTCCTCACCGGCCCGGTATTCGATGGCGTCGCCGCCCTGATCTCGGCCCAGCTCCTCTTCCTCGAGAGCGACAACCCGAGCAAGGACATCAGCTTCTATATCAATAGCCCGGGCGGCGTCGTCTCGGCCGGGCTGGCGATCTACGACACCATGCAATATATCCGCAGCCCGGTCAGCACCGTCTGCATCGGCCAGGCCGCCAGCATGGGCAGCCTGCTGCTGTGCGCCGGCGCGCCGGGCAAACGGTATGCGCTGCCGAACGCCCGGGTCATGGTCCACCAGCCGAGCGGCGGCGCCCAGGGCCAGGCCTCGGACATCGAGATCCAAGCGCGCGAGATCCTGCACCTGCGCCGCCAGCTCAACCAGATCTACAACCGTCACACCGGCCAGCCCGTCGAGGCGATCGAAAAGCGGCTGGAGCGCGACTCCTATATGTCGGCCGACGAAGCCCGCGACTTCGGCCTCGTCGATCAGGTGGTGGAAAACCGGCCGCTGCCCGCCGATGCGAGCAAATCATAGCCGCCGGCGATTACCGCGGCCGTGACGTGTCACGGCGTTGCAATGCAACGCAACGCGCCACATCTGAAACGCTCGGCTTGAGCGGCAGGCGCGTGGGCAGGCAACAAGCTTGTCCACCTCTGTCGCCAGGATGTAGTCTTTCTACGGCTTGCCCCCGTCGTGCGGGGCCGGAGTGTCGATGAGTAAGTCCCCGGACTCTAAGAATACGCTGTACTGCTCGTTCTGCGGCAAGTCGCAGCATGAAGTGCGCAAGCTGATCGCGGGTCCGACCGTGTTCATCTGTGACGAATGCGTCGAGCTGTGCATGGACATCATCCGCGAGGAGCATAAGACGCACCTCGTGAAGTCGCGCGACGGCGTGCCGACTCCGAAGGAGATCTGCAAGGTCCTCGACGACTACGTGATCGGGCAGTTCCACGCCAAGCGCGTGCTGAGCGTCGCCGTGCACAACCATTACAAGCGGTTGGCGCACGGAGCGAAGAACAACGACGTCGAGATCGCCAAGAGCAACATCCTGCTCGTCGGCCCGACCGGCTCCGGCAAGACGCTGCTCGCGCAGACCCTGGCGCGCATCCTCGACGTTCCGTTCACGATGGCCGACGCCACCACGCTGACCGAGGCCGGTTATGTCGGCGAGGATGTCGAGAACATCATCCTCAAGCTGCTCCAGGCCGCCGACTACAACGTCGAGCGCGCCCAGCGCGGCATCGTTTATATCGACGAGGTCGATAAGATCAGCCGCAAGTCGGACAATCCGAGCATCACCCGCGACGTCTCCGGCGAGGGTGTGCAACAGGCCCTGCTGAAGATCATGGAGGGTACCGTCGCCTCCGTGCCGCCGCAGGGCGGACGCAAGCACCCGCAGCAGGAGTTCCTCCAGGTAGACACAACGAACATCTTGTTCATCTGCGGCGGCGCCTTCTCTGGCCTGGAGAAGATTATCGGTTCCCGCGGCAAGGGCTCCGGCATCGGCTTCGGCGCCGACGTCCGCGACCCGGAAGATCGCCGGATGGGCGCGGTTCTGCGCGAGGTCGAGCCGGAAGACTTGTTGAAGTTCGGTCTGATTCCCGAGTTCATCGGCCGTCTGCCGGTCGTGGCCACGCTCGAGGACCTCGACGAGGCGGCGCTGGTCGAGATCCTGACCAAGCCCAAGAATGCGCTCGTGAAGCAGTACGCGCGCCTGTTCGAGATGGAAGGCGTAAAGCTTTCGTTCACTGAAGATGCGCTAAGATCGGTTTCGACGCGAGCGATCGCCCGGAAAACCGGGGCGCGCGGGTTGCGGTCCATCATGGAGTCGATCTTGCTGTCCACCATGTTCGATTTGCCCGGTCTCGACGGTGTCGAGGAAGTGACGATCAATCGCGAGGTCGCGGAAAGCCGTGCTAACCCATTGTTTACCTATGGGAAAAATCGAGCCGAGGGCGGCGCCTGAACCTGCCCCTTGTGGCGGCGTGACGGCCTGACGATATCTTCCAGGAAGCTGCCGCCAAGGTTCGGGGTTTCGATCCAAAATGGTCGGTGCGTGCCAGAACGGGCGCGCTGACAAGACGACTGTCCATCAATAGGAGGTCCCTTTGACTGATTCGCAGCGGACCACCAATCCGCGATCCACTTCCGCCGAGCCGCTGGCAGTCCTGCCGCTGCGCGACATCGTGGTCTTCCCGCACATGATCGTGCCCCTCTTCGTCGGACGCGAGAAGTCAGTCCGGGCTCTCGAAGCCGTCATGCGAGACGACAAGCAGATCCTGCTCGTCGCCCAGAAGAACGCCACCCAAGACGACCCGGGCGCCGAGGACATGTTTCGCGTCGGAACCGTCTCGACGATCCTGCAGCTGCTCAAACTGCCCGATGGCACCGTCAAGGTGCTGGTCGAAGGCGGCCGCCGGGCCCAGATCACCAAGTTTGCCGACACTGACGCCTATTTCGAAGCCTTCGTCCGCGAGATGCCCGATGAGGGCGGCGACGCCAAGGAGCTCGAGGCGCTGGGCCGCACCGTCGTCGGTCAGTTCGAGCAGTATATCAAGCTGAACAAGAAGATCGCGCCAGAAGTGTTGGTGTCGCTCAACCAGATCGAGGAGCCGAGCAAGCTCGCCGATACGATCTCCGCCCATCTCAATCTTAAGATTGCTGAGAAGCAAGAATTGCTCGAGGCCGCAAAGGTCAATGACCGGCTTGAGCGCGTGTTCGCGCACATGGAAAGCGAGATCGGCGTCCTCCAGGTCGAGAAGCGCATCCGCAACCGCGTCAAGCGGCAAATGGAGAAGACGCAGCGCGAGTACTATCTGAACGAGCAGCTCAAGGCGATCCAGAAGGAACTCGGCGAGGGCGAAGACGGCAAGGACGAGACGGCCGAGCTCGAGGAGCGCATCAAGAAGACTCGCTTCAGCAAGGAAGCCCGCGAGAAGGCGATGGCCGAGCTGAAGAAGCTGCGGACCATGAGCCCGATGTCGGCCGAGGCGACCGTGGTGCGCAACTACCTGGACTGGATGCTGTCCATTCCGTGGAAGAAGCGCAGCAAGGTCAGCAACGACGTCAACGAGGCCGAAAAGGTGCTCGACGCTGACCATTACGGCCTGGCCAAGGTCAAGGAACGCATCCTCGAATACCTGGCCGTCCAGTCGCGCAGCTCGAAGATCAAGGGCCCGATCGTCTGCCTCGTCGGCCCGCCCGGCGTCGGTAAGACCAGCCTGGGTCGCAGCATCGCCAAGGCGACCGGGCGCAACTTCGTCCGGATGTCCCTCGGCGGCGTGCGCGACGAGGCCGAGGTTCGCGGTCACCGGAGAACCTATATCGGGTCGATGCCGGGCAAGGTCATCCAGGGCATGAAGAAGGCCAAGACCAGCAACCCGCTGTTCTTGCTCGACGAGATCGACAAGCTCGGGGCCGACTGGCGCGGCGACCCCTCCTCCGCCCTGCTGGAAGTGCTCGACCCAGAGCAGAACGGCACGTTTGCCGACCACTACCTCGAGGTCGATTACGACCTCTCCGACGTGATGTTCATCACCACGGCGAACAGCCTGCGGATGCCGCAGCCCCTGCTCGACCGCATGGAGATCATCCGCATCCCCGGCTACACCGAGGATGAAAAGGTCGAGATCGCCAAGCGGCACCTCGTCAGCAAGCAGGCGGAAGCCAACGGGCTGAAGAAGGAAGAGTGGTCGCTCTCCGAAGAAGCGATCCGGGACCTAGTCCGCTATTACACGCGCGAAGCCGGAGTGCGGAATCTCGAACGCGAGATCGCCAACGTCGCGCGCAAGGCCGTCAAGGAGATCGTCACCAAGAAGGTCAAGAAGGTGACCATCGGCGTGAAGAACCTCGAGAAGTTCGCCGGCGTCCGCCGCTTCCGCTTCGGCGAGACCGAGGCCGAGGACATGGTCGGGGTCGTGACCGGCTTGGCCTGGACCGAGGTCGGCGGCGAGATCTTGACGATCGAAAGTGTGCTCCTGCCCGGCAAGGGCCAGGTCAAGCACACCGGCAAGCTCGGCGATGTCATGCAGGAGAGCGTGTCGGCCGCCCTGAGCTACGTCCGCAGCCGCGGCACGACGTTCGGGATCAAGCCGACGATCTTCGACAAGAAGGACATCCACGTGCACGTGCCGGAAGGCGCCACACCAAAGGATGGTCCCTCCGCCGGCATTGCGATGGCGACGAGCATCGTCTCCGTCATGACCGGTATTCCCGTCCGTCGCGACGTCGCGATGACCGGGGAGATCACCTTGCGTGGCCGGGTATTGCCGATTGGCGGCTTGAAGGAAAAGCTGTTGGCCGCGCTGCGGGCGGGTATCACCACCGTGTTCATCCCGAAGGACAACGAGAAGGACCTGGCCGAGATCGAGGATACGGTGAAGCGGCACATGAAGATCATTCCTGTCGCTCACGTCGACGAGGTCATCGGTCAGGCACTCTCGCGCAAGCCGGAGGCCATCGAATGGGTTGAACCGCCGGATCCTGTCCTGCCGACAGTTCAGGCCGAAGTCTCGCTCCCGCACTAGCTTCTGCCCTAGTTGCCCCGGCCGCAAAGCCGGGGCAACCTGCGGCGCAACCGGAGGTCGGGCGGTTAGCTCAGCGGTAGAGCGTCTCGTTTACACCGAGAGGGTCGGCGGTTCGAAACCGTCACCGCCCACCACGCGGCCTTGCACACATTTGCTTGACTTCGCGGCAGTGAAGCGTATCAGTGAGGCTCCTTCGACCGCCCGCCCCTGTCGCTCGACACGGGCGTTTTGTCGTTCAACCAGCCCGCATCGCGGGTAGCCGCTTCCGGACCAACCGGCCGCGCACTTTATGTCTCTGGCCCCCTTGGCCGGATCCATCACAGGAAACCCTGACCCACATGGCTTCTACCGCCACCGCCCTTATGGAACCAACCCGCAACCACGGCATGGAAGATTTCGCCTCTCTCCTCGATGAGCAATTCGGCAAAGAGGCCGGCTTCGAGGGATCGGTTGTCACCGGCCGCGTTGTCCGCCTGACCGACGAATACGCCATCGTCGATGTCGGGCTTAAGAGTGAAGGGCGCGTGGCGCTCAAGGAATTCGGCCTCCCAGGCCAGAAGTCCGAGGTCAAGCCCGGCGACAACATCGAGCTTTACGTCGAACGGTACGAAGATCGCGACGGCTCGATCGTTCTATCGCGCGAGAAGGCCCGCCGCGAAGAGGCATGGACCAGTCTCGAGCGCGCGTTCGAAGCGCAGCAGCGCGTGAACGGCACGATCTACGGCCGGGTCAAGGGCGGGTTCACCGTCGATCTCGGCGGCGCCGTCGCCTTCTTGCCGGGCAGCCAGGTCGATATCCGCCCGGTCCGCGACGTCGGCCCGCTGATGGGTACTCCGCAGCCGTTCCAAATCCTGAAGATGGACCGCGCCCGCGGCAACATCGTCGTTTCCCGCCGCGCCGTCCTCGAAGAGACCCGCGCCGAGCAGCGTAGCGAGCTGATCCAGGGCCTCAAGGAAGGCATGATCCTCGACGGCATCGTCAAGAACATCACCGATTACGGCGCGTTCGTCGATCTCGGCGGCGTCGATGGCCTGCTGCACGTCACCGACATCGCGTGGCGCCGCATCAACCATCCGAGCGAGGCGCTGCAGATCGGCCAGGCCGTGCGCGTCCAGGTCATTCGTTTCAACAGCGAGACCCAGCGCATCAGCCTCGGCATGAAGCAGCTCGAAGCCGATCCGTGGGATGGCGTCGCCGCGAAGTATCCGCCGGGCGCGAAATACTCCG
>CAZZVQ010000077.1:0-24894 GCA_964657565.1 uncultured Acetobacteraceae bacterium | reverse complement strand
CCAGCCGTAATGCGGATAGCGCACCGAGAGCCGGAGCATGGCCCGGTCGCGGGTAACCTTGGCGATGATGGAGGCGGCCGCGATGGAAAGCGAGATCGCGTCGCCGCCGATGCAGCACTCGACGGGGCAGGGCAGGCCGGGAGGCGCCCGGTTGCCGTCGACGAGGGCCAGGTCGGGGGCCTGCCGCAGCCGCAGCACAGCCCGGCGCATGGCCAGCATCGAGGCATGCAGGATGTTGAGCGACAGGATCTCGGCCACCGACGCGGCGCCGACGGCGATTTCGGCGCAATCCCGGATCGCGATGGCCGCTTCCTCCCGCTCGGCCGCGGTCAGCTTCTTGCTGTCGTTGATCAGCGGCGCCACGCGGCGCGGCACGCCGCGCGGGAACACGACGGCGACGGCGACCACGGGACCGGCCAGCGGCCCACGCCCGACCTCGTCGACGCCGGCCACCCGGCCGCCATGCGCTCGTTCACGCTTGAAGTGCGGCTTCATTCCCGTTGGCTAGCATTTCCGCGCCCGAGTCGGACAGGCCGAGCGTGACAGCAGGACGAACCTGTGAGAGACGGCGGGAATGTCCGACACCCCTCCCGATCGGCTCTCGGCCGACCCCGACAGCCCGCATTACGACGCTGCCCTGCTCGAGCGCGGCGTCGGCATCCGTTTCAAAGGCGTCGAGAAGACCAACGTGCAGGAGTATTGCGTCAGCGAGAGCTGGGTGCGCCTGACCGTCGGCAACACCACGGACCGCAAGGGCAAGCCGATGACGATGAAGCTGCAGGGCAAGGTCGAGCCCTATTTCCGCGACGAGACTTCCGCGGCCTGACCCGTGTCGCGCCTCGGGCAAGACGGTTTGCCCGAGGCGATGCGTTTCGGCCGGATTACGGGCCGATGAGGATTTCGACCCGGCGCGACTCCGTCGGCATCAGCTCGAAGGCGACCGCGCCCCGAGTCTCGACGCTGATCTGGATCCGTGGGACGCCGGCATTGACGAGCGCATCGACCACGCCCTGGGCCCTTGTCTGCGAGAGGGCGTTGTTGAACGCGGTCGAACCCGCGTCCGGGGCGGAAAATCCACGGACATGCACCGAGGCGTTCGGGCGCTGCTTGGCCGTCATGGCTGCCTGCTGGATGGCATCTTGCGCGGCGGGGTCGAGGGAGGCGCTATCGGCGGTGAAGAAGACCACGACCGTGCTCGCTTTCGGGGCGGTTTGGCTGGCGGTCTGAGCGCAGCCGGCCAGGATCGACAACGATGGCGCGATCAGGCAGGCGGCAAGCAGGGAACGGCGGAACATGGCAACCTCGTGGTGGGAGCGCGTTGAATGGACGCACTCTTGCATACGCCTGGCGTCGTTGAAACGGGACGGGGGTCCCGGCTGTGATTGTTCCGCCACATTGTGGCTGCCGCGCCGCAAGATATCGTGTCGCCAGAGCAACGATTATGGGCGCTGCGCTGTGTCGTTAATTTAATTAGGGTCGAGCCCGGGATTGTTTATTTCACAACGAACAATTGCGTCGGTAGAGGCACCACGATCTAATGCGACCGGAAGTAAGGTCTACGAGTCTTGTGAACGAGCTCAAACCTTAATCAATGGTGGCGCAAAATCGTTAATGCCGCGGCAAGGCCATTTACGCGCGGAGCAAAAGCCAGGCAATTTGCTCGACCACCACGAGAACAATTTGCTATCGCCAATTGAGTATCGGTGCTCAGCAAGCTATTGAAATCTGAAGGAGTGCAAACTGATGTCTGATCTGATTCCGCCAACTGTGCTGGATCTCACCGCGAAGATCGTATCGGCCCATGTTTCCAAGAACCCGGTGGCCATCGATGCGCTGCCTGGACTGATCCAGGCAGTCTATCGCTCGTTGTCGACGGCGGGGGAAGCCGAACCGGCCCCGGCGCCGGCCCAAACGCCTGCCGTTCCGATCAAGAAGTCGGTGTTTCCAGACTATATCGTGTGTCTGGAGGACGGAAAGAAGCTGAAGATGCTGAAGCGGCATTTGCAGACCAGCTACGGGATGAGCCCGGATGCCTATCGCACGAAGTGGGGCCTGCCGCGCGATTATCCCATGGTGGCGCCGAACTATGCCGCCACCCGTTCGGGATTGGCCAAGCAGATCGGCCTCGGCCGCAAGGCAGTCGCGGCGCCGGCCGAGCCAACCGATGCGAAACCGCCCCGCAAGCAGCGGTCCCCCAAGGCCGCGGCAGCCCAGGGACAGTAACCGAAACGTGACTTAGGTCTCGACGGTGCGCGCCATACGACTTCTGCAATCGTTTCAACGAGGCAGGTTTGCGCGCGCGCGTGGGGATCCGAACCGAGCCGAGCAAAAACTCGGTTGAAGCCGACGGACAGGCGTGCGGGAAAACCCGCGACGCCTCGTTCGGTATCGTCGTTGCCGTTGCGGGCGCGACATTTCTGTGGGCGCTGCTGATCGGTCTCTGTTTCGCACTCTTCTGAGCGGCGCTTACCGCGCAGGCGCGCTTTGGAACGCCTGCTCGACCGCGCGGAACGCCGGCGTCGGCTCTAGCGCCGGATCGAACGGGAGCGGGCGCCCGGGCACACCGTCGGCACGCGCATAATTCGTGCGGGCCGGATCGTTCAGCCAGGAATAGTGGTCGCTCAATCCCCAGAAAACGACGGCACGAACCCGCTTCTGCGCTAGGGCGGTGTCGAGGAACTGGCGATAGATGTCCGCGACAAGCCGGTCGCGCGCGGGCAGGTCGCCCGGGGCGAGGTCGTGGACGTCCAGTTCGGTGATGATGATGTCCAGCCCGCGGTCGGCCAGCTCGGCCAGGAAGCGGCGATACGCGGCCGGGTTGAAGCGGTCGAACGAGCGGGTGCGCAGGTGGCATTGCAGCCCGACCGCCTGGATCGGCACGGAGCGGCGCGCCAGTTCGTCGAGCAACAGCAGTAGCGCGCGCCGGCGGGCCTGCTCGTCCGGCGTGTCCAACTCGAGATCGTAGTCGTTGTACATCCGTAGCGCCGCGGGCTGCGCCCGCCGGGCGGCATCGAACGCGATGTCGAAGAAGGCGGTGCCGAATTTCGTCAACAGCGGGCTGCGGCGCAGGCCACCCGGCATGCCGTCGGCGGGCCGGATCGCCTCGTTGACGACGTTCCAGGCGTACGTCTCGGCCCCGAAGCGCGCGCCGACGGCGCCGATATGGTCGACGATGGCACGCTCGGCGGCGGCACGGTCGAGCGTATCGAACCACCCGGGCAGGCGCTGGTGCCAGAGAAGGTGGTAGCCGGTCAGCCGCAGGCCGGCGCGGCGGGCGAAGGCGATGTTGGGGTCTAGCGCGACGAAGCTCTCGCCGGGCGTCGGCGACATGCGCTGCCAACTCATGTTGGGGGCGAACAGGGTGCAGTTGGCGGCGATCAGCGCGGCGTAGGCCGGGTCGCGGGCGAGGTCGATCTCGCTCGACGAGCCGATCTGGACGCCGGCAAGGTGGCCGAGATCGCGCAGCGCAGCGCGCCGCTCTTGCGCCCGCGCGCCGCCCATCAGCGCGGGCGCCGCCAGCAGCAGGTCGCGTCGCCTCATGCGACCCGCCCGGCGATGAACCCGGCGTCGCGCAGCCTGGTCCGCACGCCGATGACGTCGAGCGCCAGCGCCGCCGCGCCGTAGGCGACCGAGCCGGCCGCGATTTTGCCCGCCAGCGCCACCGCACCCACGCCCGGCACCGCCAAGACGGCGAGGGTCATGACCAGGCACGCCCCGGCCACGCGGGCGCCCTGCTCGAGCGGGAGCGGGACCGCGAACGCCGCGCGTCCCGAGATCGCGGCGTGAACGACCGCCACCGCCGCGCCGGCCGTCACGGCGATCGCCGCGCCGAGCGGGCCCATGCGGGGGATCAACAGCCCGTCGAGCCCGAGCGTGACCGCCGCCGCGGACGCCGTCACCCAGATCTGGCCGCGCATGCTGTGCCCCAGCTGGAACGCGTGGTCGAGATAGTGCGCGCGGAACCCGGCGAGGAACGCGCCGGCCGCCATCCAGGGCGTCAACACCGTCACCGTGCCGCGAAAGCCCGGCCCGACCAGGGTCGCCGCGAGGTCCGCCGCCGTCAGCGCCATGCCGAGCGCGGCCGGGGCGAGCACGGCCAGCAGCAACGCCCCGTTCGCCGCGAGTTGCCGCCGCGCCGCTTCGGCGTTGCCGGCCTCGAGCGCATTGACGGCCAGCGAGAAGCCGGCGGAGGACAATCCGGACGAGAGCACCACGAGCGTGTTCTGCACCAGCACGAACGCTGCCGTGTAAAGCCCCAGCGCCTCGACCCCGCCGAGGGCGCCGACCAGGCCGCGCGTGAGGCTGCCGGTCGCACTGCCCAGCGCCAGGCTGGCGGCCAACGGCAGCCCGAAGCGCAGGGCGGCACGGGCGAGCGCCGGATCGAAGCCGCCGCCGCGCGCCGCTCGGCCGCCCACGAATGACCCGGCCAGTGTCGCCGCCGCGGTGGCCAGCGCCGTCCACACCGGGTCGCGCAGGAGCCATGATGTGGCGCCGGCGGCGAGCAGGATCAGCGCGGCGCGGGCCACGTTCATGCGCAGATAGGCCCCGGGCGCCAGGCCGGCGACATGGAAGCGGGCGCGGAACTCGAACCACGCGTAGCTGGCCATCAGGATGACGCCGGCCGACACGATCGTCCGGTCGCCGCGCGGCACGAGGGTGATCGCGACCGCTCCGACGAGCGCCACGCCGAGCAATAGCGCGGTGAAGAGGCGGTTGAAGGTGCCGATGGCGACGGCCCGGTCCGCCTGCGCACGGGCCAGGCGCAGATAGGCCAGACCGAGCCACTCGAAGGCCAAGGTGGCGCCGAAGCTCATGATCACCAGAGCGACGCCGTAGCGGCCATAGTGCTCCGGCGGCAGCAGGCGCGTCAGCAGCGCCGTCGTGAGCATGCCGAGCGCCCCCGGCAGCAGCTTGGCGGCGATATAGATGGCGCTATGGCGGATCAGCATGCCGGGTGTCGGCATAGTGGCGCGTGCAGCGCCGCCAGGCGGCGCGCCAGCGTGGCAATGTCGAGCTTCTCCATGAAGACGATGCGTCCGGCTGCGGCAATGGCGTGGCGCAGTGCCGGGTCGTCGATCAGCCGTGCGATCGCGTCGGCCAGGGCCAGCGCGTCGCCGGCCGGCACGAACAGCGCGGACTGACCGTCGCGCAGCAACTCGGGCGTGGCGCCGACGGGCGTGGTGATGACGGCGACCTGCGCTGCCAGCGCTTCGATGACGGCAATGGGGAAGTTCTCGGCGTGCGAGGGCAGCACCAGGATGTCGGCCTGCGCCAGCAGATCGGCGGCCGCGGCGGCGTCGAGCCAGCCGGGGAGGGCGATCCGCTCGGCCAGCCCGGCCTCGGCAACCCGGCTGCGGTACGGCTCGACCTCGCCATCGCCGGCCAACACGGCCGTCCAGCCGCGGTCCCGCAATGGCACGCTGCCCAGCGCCTGGAGGAGCTCCGGGACGCCTTTCCGCGCGCCGATGCGGCCCAGGAACAGGATCCGGCACGGCCCCTCGCGGCGCTCAACGCGCGCTGGAAGCGGGACACCATTATAGAGAATGTGCACTCGCTGCGGTGGAACGCCGAGCGTGTCGATGACCCAGTCGGCCCAGCCCTGTCCTAGAACGACGACGCGGTCGGCGCGCCGGAACATCGCGGCCACGCGCCGCTGCGCGAAGGCGGGGAGGGCGGCGAAGAAGGCGTCGTAGCCGCTGCCGTGCAGGTGCAGCACGAGCGGGGTGCGAGCGCCGGCCGCCAGCAGAGAAACGATCAGCTTGCGCGCGGTGCTGCCGCGTTTGGACAGGTTGGCATGAACGGTGCCCAGCCGCCCGTTGAGACGGAGTCTCACGAGGCGAAACAAAGCGCGCGTGAACGCCAGCGCGGCATGGCCGGCGTGGCCGGTGCCGCGGGTGTCGATGATCTCGAGCGGCGGCTGCAGGCCTTGCTCGGACCAGGTGGCCTGCAGGTAGCCCGCCCAGCGGCCGATGCCGCCCGCATGGTCGAGACCGCCAGGGACGAGCATGGCCACGCGACGTGGGGCGGCGGCGTGTGTCGGGGTGACCGGCAGGGCAATGATGACACCTCCATGGCCGGTCTGGGCCGAGCTGAGCACGTTAATCCATTCCGTCCAGATACATACGCGAGTTACCTCACAGGACAGGTTTTCGAGTTGCGGAACCCACCCCTCGATACGCGAATAATCTTCGTCATCACACGCATAAGCTGTGTTGTTAAGTGTTGATTAGCTCACGAAAACTTGTTAGCTCCGAGTCGCACCCGGCAGATCGGTCCGGCAGCATGGCCAGCTCATCTCAAAGCAGATGAAAAAGGAAGGCATAATACATGCAAGGCGGTATGAGAATCGCACTTCCTTATCCAGGAATACTGGTAGAGAAAGCGTCGATCGGCACACGGCATTCAAAGCGTGGACTAGTCGCATTCATCCGGTCCTTGTCTGCTGACTTACTTCTATGCTGGGATTGTTGCGCAGTGTTGCTGTGCGGAACGGTCAGCACCGTCTTTCATAATGCGCTGCATGGCGGCGGGGTCGGTTCTCCGTTCAACGCTGGACATTTTTCCGACGATCTGATCCGCATGTCGGTGATCGGCGGCCTGCTCGCTCCGATCATCATGCGCGAGCGCCTCCTGCGGCGCCCGGATGCCGCCGCCCTCAGCGCACTGATCAAGCGCGTCCTCGCTCTCGTCACCATCGTCATGATCGTCGCGGTCGCCACGCGGCTGATCGCCGCGGTGCCCTCGCCGTGGCTCGCGGCCTGGTTCGTCTCCACCGTCGGCACCACGTTTGCCGGGCGGGTCCTGGTTGCGGCATTGCACCGGTGGATGGCGCAGCGGTTTGGCGGCGAACGGGTCGCCGTGATCGGCTGTGGCGCCGAGGCCGACTGGCTCCGCAATGCGCTGCGCCACGCCAAATCCGCGGGCGTCGACCTGGTGCAACCGGGCCGGCACTCCCGCAACCTCCAGGCCGCGGTCGCCGACTTGGTCGCCAGCGGCCGGCGGGGCGAGCTCGACCGGGTCGTGCTGGCGCTGCCCGGCTTGGCTAATGACGAGACGCGCCGGATCGCCCACGGGTTGAAGGCGCTGCAGATCGAGGTCGCGTCACTGTTCCCGCTGCTCGGGGCCGGGCGGGTGCAGCACGCGACGGACCTGGCCGACATCCCCCTGTTCCTCGTCTCGCGGCGGCCGCAATGGGGCTATGGCGGCCTGTCGAAGCAGATCCTGGATTACTGCCTCGCGATGGCGCTGCTGCTGTGGGTGGCGCCCTTGCTGCTGCTGATCGCGGCGGCGGTGCGGCTCGATAGCCCGGGCCCGGTCCTGTTCCGCCAGCGCCGCCACGGCCTGAACGGCAGCGAATTCGAGATCTACAAATTCCGCACGATGGTGTGGCAAGGGCAGGGCGCCGCCGGGGGCGCCGTGCAGACCGGCCGCCGCGACAGCCGGGTCACCCGCGTCGGCGCCTTCCTGCGCAGCAGCAGCCTCGACGAGGTGCCACAACTTCTCAACGTGCTGAACGGCACGATGTCGCTGGTGGGGCCCCGCCCGCACCCGACCGTCATGCGCACCGAGGAGCGGCTGGGCGACGAGATCACGCCGGACTATCCGCACCGCCACCGGGTCAAGCCGGGGATCACCGGCTGGGCGCAGATCAACGGCCTGCGCGGCGCGACCGAGACGGCCGAACAGCTCCGGCAGCGGGTCGAGCACGACAATTTCTACATCGAGAATTGGTCGCCGTGGTTCGACCTGCGGATCCTGGCCATGACGCCGGCCAGCCTGCTGTTCCGCCGCAAGAACGCTTTCTAGGAGCTTGCCATGACATACGTCGCTCGGTCGCTCACCGCCAAGCCGGCCGTCATCGCCAATCAATCCTCCGAGCTCGGGAGCCCCGAATTGGGGCCGCTGCTCTCCGTGCTGTTCTCGATGCTCGGCGAGAACAGCTCGATGGTCATCAACATCACCTCCGCCCATTTCGGCGCTGGCGCCTCGACCGTGGCGCGCAAGCTGGCCGAGGCCGCGGCGGCGACGGGCTGGTGCCGGGTCGCGCTGCTCGATGCCGGGGAAACGAAGGGTGCGACCGGGTCCGGCCTCCTCGACGCGGTCGAGCGGGGCGAGAGCCCGGTGCTGACGCCGCGTCGGGTCGGCGCGGGGGAGGTCGACGGCGGCCGGCTGCGCACGGCCGGACGGCCGCTGTCGCGCATCGACAGCGTGCGCCGGCTCTACGGCAGCCTGCGCGATCGCTACTCGCTGGTCGTGGTCGATTGCCCGCCGGTGTTCGCGGGCCAGCAGACGCTGATGATGGCCGCCGCGGCCGACGACACCGTCCTGGTCGTCGAGGCGGAACGCACCGCGCTGACCGACGTCGCCCGCGCCCGCGCGGCGCTGGAGCAGCGCGGGGCGGGCGTCCTCGGCATGGTGATGAACAAGAGCCGATCGCGCGTTCCGACCATGTTCGGCGGCCGCGCGTGAGCACCGCGGGGTACGCGGCGGCCCGAAGTCCGCTGCCGCCGTTCGACGACGCGGCCCCGGTCGGCGCGCGCGAGATGGCCGCGACCGCGCTCCGGCACCGCTGGAAGATCACCGCCGCCTTCTTGCTGCCGCTGCTGACCGCCACCGTGCTCATCGTGCTGCTGCCCAAGAGCTATCGGGCGCAGAGCGACATCATGGTCAAGACCGGGCGCGAATACATGGCGCAAGGCGATATCGAGAGCGCCACCCTGACGGCGCCGACCTCCACCAAGCAGGAGGGCATCAATTCGGAGATCGCGCTGCTCACCAGCCGCGCCGTCGCCGAAGCCGTCATCGCAGAGCTCGGTCTCGATCAGCTCTACCCGGACCTCGTCGCCAACCCGCCCTCCTCCGGCTCGGTGCTCGACGCGGCGGTGCTGGAGTTCGGCCGCAATCTCGTCGTCGAGCCGGTGAAGCTGTCGCACGTCATCTCCACCGCGTTCGACGCCGCCAGCCCGGCACAAGCCCGGCGCGTGCTCGACACCGTCATCCGCATCTATATCGACACCCACACCCACGTCTTCGCCGGCCGCCGCGCCGACGGCTTCCGCGACTCGATCGACAAGGCGCTGGCCGAGATCCGCACGCTCGAGCAGCGGCGCGCGGCGCTCAAGCTGACGGGCGGCATCTACGACATCGACGCGCAGCGCAAGGCTTTGATCGCGCAGCGGACCGATGCCGAAACCCGGCTGGAGGACGCCCGCAGCAAGCAGGCGAGGCTGACCGCCCGGCAGGCCTACCTCACCAAGGCCCGCGCGCAGAGCGCAGCCACCACGCTGGTGGCCGCCACCGAGAAGAGCGACGCACAATCGCACGCGGCCGAGGCGCTGATCGACCTGCGCCAGCAGGAAGCCGCGCTCAACCATCGGCTCGGGAGCGCCAACCCGGATCTACAGCGGCTGCGCTCGCAGATCGAGACGGTCACGCATGTCGCCGGATCGACCCACAAGGAGCGTAACGCCACGACGGGGCCGTCGCCGGTGCGCCAGCAGATCGAGCAGGAGTCGGTCATGGTCGGCGCCGACCTGGCCACCGTGGGCACCGAGATCGAGCGGCTGAGCGCCTTCGTGGCGGCCTGCGGCACCGAACTCGCCCGCTTGGAGCGCGCCGATGTCGAGCTGCGCGACACGGTGCTGCAGATCGACATGATGACCCAGAACCTGCGGGCGATGCAGGGCCGCTACGAGCAGGCGCGGGCCGATGAACAGACCGACATCGCGCGGCAGGTGAGCGTCGTGCAGGTGGCCGGGGCGATCGGGTCGGAGAAGCCGGTCTCGCCGAAGAAGCCGATCTTTGCCGCGGCCGGGCTGCTGCTCGGGGTGCTGCTGGCCGGCATCGTCGCCCTGCTGGCGATCCTGACGACCAAGACGGCCTCGACCGGCGAGGCGGCCGAACGCCGGGTCGGTCTGCCGGTGCTGGCCGAGGTGCCGTTCAACGCCGCCCACCGGGAATGGGCCGACATGGATGCGCCGGCCTACGGCGCGCCATGAAGCTGCGCTGGTATCTCGACCGGGTCAGCCGCATGTCGGCCGGCGAGATCGCGTCCCGCGCCGGCGTCGCCGCTCGGCAGCGCTACTGGGCCAGCCCGCGGCGCCGCCCGAACGGGCTGCGCAGCGTGCTGCCCGGCGCCCGCACCGCCGCGGTCGCCCTGGTGCGGCCGAGCCCGGTCGACGCACCGGCCGTCATCCAGGCGGCAGACGAGTTGCTCGCCGGACGATGGCCGCTGTTCCACCTCCGGCCGGCCATCGTCGGCGAGCAGCCCGACTGGTTCCGCGACCCGGCCTCCGGCGTGGCATCCGCGCCCGACACCTATGCCTTTGCCGTGCCGTATCGGGACGAGGCGGCGGTCGGCAACGCGAAATATGTCTGGGAGCTGTCGCGGCACCAGGCGACCACGGTGCTGGCCGCCGCCTGGTGGCTGACCGGCGACGACCGCTACGCCGAACGGGTGCGGGCGCATCTCGCGTCGTGGTGGGCGGCCAACCCGTTCCTGTCCGGCATCCACTGGACCGGCGGGATCGAGGCCGGGCTGCGCCTGATCTCCTGGGTGTGGATCCGGGCGCTGCTGGCCGATTGGCCCGGCGTCCGGTCGCTCTTCGACGACAACGACGCCTTCGCCGCCCAACTCTACCACCACTTGCTCTACATCCGCCGCCTGCACAGCCGCGGCTCCTCCTCCAACAACCACCTGATCGCCGAATTGGCTGGCATGGTCGCCGCCTGCGCCGCGTTCCCGTGGTTCCGCGAGTCCGCCAGCTGGGGCGCCTGGGCGCGTGCGGGGCTGAGCGCGCAGGCGGAGGCGCAGACCCATGCCGACGGGTTCAACCGCGAGCAGGCGAGCGACTACCATCTGTTCGTGTTCGAGATCCTGGCCGGCACGGTGCTGGCCGCCCGTCTGGCCGGGCAGCCCGCGCTCGACCGGGTCGAGAGCGTGATGCGGCGCATGGCCGACGCGCTGGCCTCCAGCCTCGATGCGACGGGCCGGCCGCCGCGGTTCGGCGATGGCGATGACGGCCGTGGCGTGCTGCTCGATGCGCCGGAGACCCCCGGCGAGGCGGTCGTGCTCGATGTGGCGCGGGCGATGGCGGGTCCGGCGCCCTGGTGGCCGGCATCGGAACCGACGCTGCTCGGCGCCGTCGCCCGCCTGGTCTGCGGCGCCGCACCTTCCCGTGAGGTGGCGCGGGAGAGCAGCTTCCCCGGCGCCGGGATGACGCTGCTGCGGACCGGCGAGGATCGCGACGAAATCTACGTCCGCTGCGACGCCGGACCGCACGGCTACCTCTCGATCGCCGCGCACGGCCATGCCGACGCGCTATCGGTCGAGGCGCGCTACGGCGGCGTCGACATCCTGGCCGATCCCGGAACCTATTGTTATCACGGCGAACCCGAGTGGCGGTCCTATTTCCGCGGCACGCTCGGCCATAACACGCTGACCGTGGACGATCTCGACCAGGCCCGCATCGGCGGCCCGTTCCTCTGGCTCGACCGGCCCGGCGCCGGCGTCGGCGACCAGGTGCTCGACGGCCCCATGCTGTCGTGGTCGGCGCATCATGACGGCTATCGCCGCCTGGCCGACGGCGTGACGCATTACCGCACCGTGCTGCTCAACGGCGCCCGCCGCACGCTCGAGATCGAGGATTGGATCGATGCCGGCGCGGCGCATCGCGTGGCGCTGGCCTTCCATCTCGGCCCGGCCGTCGATGCCGAGTTGGATGCGCCCAGCGTCAGGTTGCACTGGCCGGGTCACTCGGCGCGCATGCGGCTCCCCGGCGGTCTCGCCTGGCGGGCGCATCGCGGCGACACCGATCCGCCGCTCGGCTGGTATTCGCCGGGCTTCGGGCATCGCGTGCCGGCGTGGACACTGGTCGGCCGCGGCCTGCTGCCGCCGGCGACGCGGCTGCGCACCGTACTTCACTTCCCCCCGAGCCAAAAGGGTTCAGCGACATGCGAAATGGTGAACGCCGCGTTCTGATCGTCGTCGAGAACCTGCCGGTCCCCTTCGACCGCCGGGTCTGGCTGGAGGCGACCACGCTGGCCCGTAACGGCTACCGCGTCTCGGTCATCTGCCCGAAGGCCAAGGGCTTCAACCGTGCCCGCGAGACGATCGAGGATGTGGACGTGTTCCGCTACTGGATCCCGTTCGAGGCCCGGGGTGCGCTGGGTTTCGCCGCCGAGTTCGCCTGGTGCTTCGTCATGACGTCGCTGCTGAGCCTGTGGGTCCAGCTATTCGGTCGCGGCTTCGACGTGCTGCACGCCTGCAATCCGCCCGACACGTTCTGGCTGCTCGGCCGGTTCTGGAAGCTGTTCGGCCGCCGCTACGTGTTCGACCACCACGACCTCTGCCCCGAGATGTTCGCCGTAAAATTCGGGCGGACCGGGGGGTTGCTCTATCGCGGCCTGCTCTGGCTGGAACGGCAGAGCATGCGCGCGGCCGACGTGATCATCACCACCAACCAGAGCCATAGGCTGATCGCCACCAAACGCGGCGGCCGGTCGCCGCAGGACGTGATCGTCGTCCGCTCCGGCCCCGACCTCGGCCGCTTCCGCCGGTTTCCGCCCGCCGCCGAGTACCGCCAGGGCAAGCGGCATCTGCTCGTCTATCTCGGCGAGATCTGCCAGCAGGACGGCGTCGACCACATGGTCCGCGCCCTGAAGTTGCTGCGCGAGCGGTTCGGCCGGGTCGATTTCCACGCCATCTTCGTCGGCGGCGGCCCGCACCAGAAGGCGATCAAGGCCTATGCGGAGGAGCAGGGCGTGGCGGACTACGCGACCTTCACCGGCCGGGTCAGCGATGAGGAACTGTGCCGCATCCTGTCCTCGGCGACGCTCGGGATCGATCCGGACCCGAAGAACCCGTGGTCGGACAAGAGCACGATGAACAAGGTCATCGAATACATGTATTTCGGCCTGCCGGTGGTGGCCTACGACCTGCACGAGACCAGGGTGTCGGCCGGGGAGGCGGGGCTCTACGCCGCACCGAACGACGAGTTCGCGCTGGCCGCCGCGATGGGCATGCTGCTCGACGACCCGGCCCGGCGCGCCACCATGGGCGCGGCGGGCGCGGCCCGGGTGCGCGACGTGCTGGCGTGGGACCACTCAGTCGCGCCGCTCCTGGCCGCCTATGACCGCGCCTGCGGAGCCTCCTCCGCCACGGCCGCACCGGAGGCCGACGGCGCCCCCGTCTTCGACACGCCCTGAAGCCGCGCCCGCACAAGCTGCCGCATCCCGACCGGCACCAGCCAGAAGCCGGCGAATGCCGCCACATGCATCGGCCGCGGCGCGCCGTGGCGGAACGCGTGCCACAGCAGCACCGGCACCCCGCGCCAGTCCCGCCGCCGCGCCGCTTGCGAGCCGAGATAGATCAGGCAGAAGCCGCTATAGGCGCGCCGGGTCAGCAGGGTGCGGCTCGCCTTGGCCCAGCCGAGCATGGCGCGCCAGTCGTAGTTCGGCCCGAGCGAATCCGGCGTCGCCTCCGCGTGCACGACCGCCAGCACGTCGTCCAGCATCTCGAGCGGCACGCTGGCCTGCTTGGTGACCCGGAGCACCAGCGTCGTGTCCTCGTTGTGGCTGCTGGTGCCGAACTGGGTCCGCAGGAACACCTCGCGCGGGAGCACGTAGGTGGACGTGGCCATGTAGCGGGCGCCGCGAAACAGGCTGCGGCGGTCGAACAGGTAGTCGTCCACCGTCATCTCCGGCCGGTAGATCTCCCGCGGCCAGTCATACGCCGCTTCCGGCATCAGCACCCGGCAGCGGCAGCACAGCATGACGCTCCGCCCGGCCGCGGCAGCGAGCATGCGTCCGAGCATGTCGGGCAAGAACTCGTCATCGTCGTCGAGGAAGGCGAGCCACTCGCCGCTGGCCGCCGCCGCCCCGCGATTGCGGGCACCCCCCGGTCCACACGAGCGCTCGTTCACCAGCACGCGCAGCCGTTCATCGGTGAGAGTCGCCAACGCCGCCTCGGTCGTCTTATTGGGCCCGTCGACGACGACGATGATCTCAAAATCGGGCATCGTCTGAGCAATGACGCTGCGTATCGCGCGCTGAACCAAGTCATGCCGGCGGGTTGTGGGTATAATGACTGAGACGGATGGTGCCGAGTGGGCCGTATTAGCGGTATCGGTCATGATCGGACCAGACACTAGCGGCACTTATGCCGTCAAGCGGCCGAAAGGACCTCCCCAATGCTGAGCCGTTGGGCGGTACGCGGCTTCACCTATTTCGGCCTGACCTACTACAGCCAGGGCGTCATCGCCGCGCTGCAAGCCGCCAGCGGCGACGTGGCGCGCACTGTGGCCGGCGAGACCAACCTGTCCAGCACGCTCGCGCAGTCGGTGATCCTGGCCGGACTCCTGATCGCCATCGCGCGGGCGCCGGGTCGTTACCTGCGCCTCTGCCGACCGATCCTCCCCCTCCTCTGCATCGCCGGCTTCGCGCTGCTCTCGCTGCTCTGGTCGGGCGACCCGGTCCGCACCCTTCGGCGCGCCGTCGCGCTGAGCGAATGCATGCTGTTCGGCGTCTACCTCTATCGGACCGACGGGCTGGAGCGCACGATCGGCCGGCTCGGGCAGGTCTGCGTCACCATGGCGGGGCTATCGCTGCTGGCCTACGTCGCCGCCCCCGGGATCGGGCGGGAGACGGCGCTCGGCTATGAACGAGCCATGCGCGGCGTGTTCCCGCAGAAGAACTCGATGTCCGAATGCATGCTGCTGGGCCTCTGCTGCTACGCCTACCGGCTCGTCGAGGCGCCGCGCTGGCGGCATGCGGGCAGCATCGCGCTGCTGTCGCTCTGCCTCGTGTTGGGGCGCGGCGCCTCCGCGCTCGCTGTCGCCGCAATGGTGTTCCTGGCGGCAATCTGGATGCGCCTGCGCGGCAAGCCGGTCCTGCGGCTGGGTCTGCTCTTCATCGTCGCGTGGTCGGCGGTCGCCCTGGCCGCGGCGCTGATCGCGATGCCGGAGGAGGTCTTCGCGCTCGCCGGACGCGACGCGTCGCTGACCGGGCGGGTGCCGCTCTGGCAGGCGATCTGGCCGGAGATCATGCGCTCACCGCTGATCGGCCACGGCTACGCCGGCTTCTGGAACGCGGACTCGCCGACGGTGCAGATGATCTGGCGCTATGCCGGATGGCCGGCGCCAGACGCCCACAGCAGCTATCTGGACATCCTGCTGCAGTTGGGAGTCGTGGGACTATCTCTCTACGTGTGGGCGTGGGTTCAGCTGTTCGCCCGCGCCCGCACGGCCCACCGCACGGGGTTCGATCGCGCGCGCTTCGTCCTGCTTTACGGCGCCACGCTGGTGCTGATCGGCCTCGACGAGGGGGTGATCCCCATCCCGAACGCCTGGACCGCACTGTTGCCCGTGGCGCTGCTCGCGATGTCGCGGCACCTGGCGCTGCACCCGGCGACGCGCCCCAACGCGCGAGCCTTCTTTCCGGAGCGACACAGGATTGCAATTTGGTAATGGCCCTTGGCATGATCCTCGGCATGCAGTGAGGGCACGCCATGAAATCGAGCCGGATGACGACCTATATCCTTGTGGCGATGATCCTCGGGATCGCCGTCGGCGCCGCCGTTCATAGCTTCGTGCTCGACCCGGCGGGGCAGAAGACCATCGCCGGCTACGTCTCGATCGGCTCGATGATCTTCCTGCGGCTGATCAAGATGATCATCGGCCCGCTGGTCTTCTCGACCCTCGTGGTCGGCATCGGCCACATGAGCGACGCGGGCGCCGTGGGCCGGGTCGGCGGCAAGGCGATGCTCTGGTTCGTGAGCGCGTCGCTGGTCTCGCTGACGCTCGGCCTCATCCTGGTCGACCTGTTCCAGCCCGGCGAGGGCGTCCACAAGGTGGCCGCCGGGATCCGCTCCGGGATCGACGCCCACGCGATGACGCTCGACGGCTTCATCAAGCACGTCTTCCCCGACAGCGCCGTCCGCCCGATGGTCGACAACGAGATCCTGCAGATCGTCGTGTTCTCGATATTCTTCGGCGTCGCCTGCGCGGCCATGGGCAGCCGCGCCAAGATCGTCCTCGAGACCATCGAGGGGCTGTCGCACATCATCCTGCGCGTCACCGGCTACGTCATGAAGCTGGCGCCGCTAGCCGTGTTCTGCGCCATGGCGGCCACGATCGCGACCAACGGGCTCGGCATCCTGGTCAGCTACGCCAAGTTCATGGGCGAGTTCTACTTCGGCCTCGTCTGCCTCTGGATCGTCCTGATCCTAGCCGGTTTCGCGATCCTCGGCCCGGCCGTCAAACGCCTCATCATGCTGGTGCGCGAGCCCTTCCTGCTCGCCTTCTCGACCGCGAGTTCCGAGGCGGCGTATCCCAAGATGCTCGAACAGCTCGCGAAATTCCCCATCTCGCGCAAAATCTCGTCCTTCGTGCTGCCGCTCGGCTATTCCTTCAATCTCGACGGCACGATGATGTATTGCACGTTCGCCTCGGTCTTCATCGCCCAGGCCTACGACGTCCCGCTCTCCCTCGGCACGCAGATCGCGATGCTGCTGACGCTGATGCTCACCAGCAAGGGCGTCGCCGGCGTGCCGCGCGCGTCGCTGGTGGTGATCGCGGCGACGCTGAGCCAGTTCAACCTGCCCGAAGAGGGCTTGCTGCTGATCCTCGGCATCGACACGTTCCTCGACATGGGCCGCTCGGCCACCAACGTGATCGGCAACTCGCTGGCCACGGCGGTGGTGGCGAAGTGGGAAGGCCAGCTCGTCCTCGACGCCGACGACGTCGCCACGATCGAGGACATGGAGGAGTTGGGCGCGGCGCACGCATGATCCGCCTGGTGGCGGCGCTGCTCTGCTTGGCAACGGTCGCCCGGGCGCAAGAGGCGGAGCCGCTGGCAGGCGCGCTGCTCGGCATGCGCGACCGGGGCACGATCCGGATCGGCGTGCGCGAGGCGTCGGTGCCGTTCGCGTTCCGCAACCGGGCGGGCCAGGCGATCGGCTTCTCGGTCGACATCTGCCGCGCCATCGCCGCCGACGCCGCCCGCGCCATCAACCGCGACCTGGTCGAACCCGACGCGCCGGCCTGGCAGACCGGCCTGCGGATGAATTTCATCCCCGTCGCGGCCGACGACCGCCTCCGCATGGTGAGTTCCGGCGCCATCGACCTCGAATGCGGCTCGACGACCGCGACCGACGAGCGAGCCCGATCCGTCGCGTTCTCGCCGGTGTTCTTCATGGCCGGCACCAAGCTCGCAACCCCGGCAGGGCAGGGCGTCTCCAGCTGGCGCGACCTCGGCGGCAAGACCGTCGCGGTCAGTACCGGCACCACGAACGAGACCGTCATGCAGCGATTGGCGTCACAATCGACGCCGCCGTTCACCGTCGCCTCGCTCCCCAGCGTGGAAGCCGCCTTCGCCGCCGTCGTCAGCGGCAAGGCCGCCGCGGTGGCCAGCGACGACATCCTGCTGGCCGGCGGCATCGCCAGCAACCCGGCCAATGCCGCCCTGCGCGTGGTCGGCGACTACATCTCCTTCGAGCCCTACGCCATCATGCTGCCCAAGAACGACCCGGCCTTCCTGGAGCTCGTCCGCGCCAGCTTCGCCCGCCAAGCCGAAAGCGGCATGCTCCGCGCGTCATACCAGCGCTGGTTCACTGACCCGCTTCCCACCGGCGGCGCGCTCGCTCTGCCGATGAGCGCGCAATTGTCGGAAATTTTCCGGGCTATTGGCCAACCGGACTGATGGCGGAGAGGGTGTCCGCATTACTGTAGGGCGTAAAATGGGGACTACCCCGCCCGGTCCCATGCCGGTCCCATAATGTGATTTTGATACGGGGCAACTCGGAGCCTACGGACCCGCCTCCAGGGAATGCACCGCATACGCTGAGCCCGCGGCGGCTGGCCGCGCCGGTAGACGACAGCCATGACCGTTTGCCGCTGAACCTGCACAAGCCCTTCTTGGCCCGACCGGAGAGTGTCCGGAAAGCGCGGCTCGTCCTCGCCGGGGCTGAATTCGTCCTCCGCCTCGGCGTCGGTACAGTCCCCGGCCAGGCGGTCGCCGCGCAGGATCAGCCCGCCGCAGTCGCCCGCGTCGCAGGCGTCGGTCTCGGGCTCGAGGTCGCAATCCGGCTGGCACGCGATCAGGTTCGCCTTCGCCTTAGGGGTGAGCCGTGCAAGTACAGATAGCATGTCGCGATCGCTGGGGGCGGCCGGGGCGAGGAAGCTTCTGCGCGCGTTCATGCTGACATCTCCTCGTCACCCAGGACTGATGCCTGGAGCCGGGCTAGGTTGCTCTGCCGAACCTCCCACCAAAGGTCGTGCAGGATCTGGCGCAGCTCCAACTGCTCCGGGTCGAGTTCCTCTTCGAGGCGCGTCGTTTGCGGTTGGGCCATTCTCACTCCCTCCCTTCGCTGCGGCGGACGAGCAGCGCCATGGCCGCCTGCAATCGCGCGAGCAGCGCCTCTTCCTGCGCCACGGTTCCATGAAGCCGGCGACGGCCGGGCTGGCGGCCGAAAGGGCGAGCATATGCGACCTGCGCATCGGTGCCGGACGCTGGTGCGCGAAGACGGGCGGCTCTGACCGCGGCCAGGTCGACGACCTGCGCCATGGTCACGCCCTTCCTCGCGGCACGGATTGACCTGGAGGCATCAGGTCGGTCAGCAAGGAGCGCAGGAGAGAAGCCCCGTTACTTTCCTTGTAGTATCGGCTCATGCGAGCGACAGCCCAGGCCTTCGCTTGGACACCAGCGGTCGAGACCGCTGGGATGGCAGCGATCCTTGGCTCGAGGTCGAGCATGATAATGCCTGCATCAAGTACGAGACCATCTAGCCGGCGCCACTCGCATTCGAGCGCCGGCGTCAGCGGCTGCACCATCGCGTCCTGCTGGCTGCAAAGCTCAGCGTGCCGGAGGTCGGCCTCGACATAGCGCGTGCAGAGCGAGACGAGATGCGCGTCGTCGCTCTCGACAAGATCGGCCACACTGGCTGCAGCGCCGGCGGTGATGCCGGACCCGATGACGACGGCGCTGGCCGCAGCGCACAAAGAGCGGCGTCGAGTTGTGCCAGCGGTTACATGCGGGGTGCTTGTGGGCGTGGTATGGGCTTGTTCAGCCATTTTCGGCTCCCTTACGAGCTGAGTGGCTAGGCCGGGTTGTGAGTTGCACCTCACTGCTCGGCCGTTCTTGCTGCTACAGTGCTCATACGATAACGTTGTTACAGCCTAGAGAAGCTCCTCTGGCAGTGTCAAGGTGTTCGTATGATAACAGGGTCTCAGGCGCGAATGGCTAGGGCCGCGTTGAAGCTGGGTGTTCGTGACGTTGCGAAGGCTGCTCAGATATCTCCAGCTACGCTTTCGCGCGTCGAGGCTGACTTGCCAGCAAATGCCTCCACCCTCGGCGCCATACGCGCCGCACTAGAGGCGGCCGGCGTCGAGTTCATCGAGGA
Source organism: uncultured Acetobacteraceae bacterium (assembly GCA_964657565.1). GTDB lineage: Bacteria > Pseudomonadota > Alphaproteobacteria > Acetobacterales > Acetobacteraceae > JAVVHH01. The sequence goes on along the minus strand of CAZZVQ010000077.1, from coordinate 5,498 downwards.
GAACGGGGGAGGAGCGGGCGTTCGGCTGAAATCGACAGCGGCATTACACTCGCACGATTGACCGCTGCTATGATCTCGCTGTCTGACCTGTTCCATGACGCTGAGGTGTTCGTCGCGCTCGAGCCGGAGGACGCTGGCGCTATCCTCATGGAAGCGGCGCAGCAGCGACGGGCGCCGCCGACATCTGAAACAGGCTGGCCGTTGTTCCTAGTCGCGGCGCTTCCGTTCCCAACACAAGGTTCAGGAAATCCAAGTTGGCCCGGAAGCATGGAGCATGCCGTCCGGTATGCATTGGCGGAAGCCCTCGGCTGGCTGCAGCGCGAGGGCTTGGTGATGAGCGGCTTGGTCGGGACGCAGGCCGGGCCGGGCAAGTTGGTGTTTACCCGTCGCGGCCTGCGCATGCACACCAGGGCTGACGTGGCTCTCCACCGGGAGGCCAGCGCCCTTCCAGTCGCGTTGGTGCACAAGGCCATTGCGCATCGAGTGATACCGCAGTTTCTGCGAGGAGACAGAGACAGCGCCGTTTCCTACGCGTTCCGGGCAGTGGAAATTGCGGTTCGTCATGCCGCTGGTTTCGACGATGGGAAGCACGGCATGCCCATGATGCGGGAGGCGTTCAATCCGAAGAACGGGCCGCTCAGGGATCCCGTTGCACCATCCGGTGAGCAGGATGCAGAGCAGGCGTTGTTTGCCGGCGCGATCGGCCACGGTCGAAATCCGGTCAGTCATCGCAACGTGGATATGTCGCCTACAGAGGCCGCGAGGCTAATTCTGCTCGCGTCGCACCTGCTGTCGATCGTGGAGAAGCGGATTGCCCCGAGGCCTGTGGATGAGGCCCCGTGACGCCCACCACTCAAGCTCAATCGAACTGACCCGACCCGTGCGGCCGACGTTGTCGATCAGTGAGATTCCGCGCGAGACGCTGTGAGACGGCGCACTTTGCCGCCTTGACCATCGCGCCGGGCAGCGGGCCTGGGTCAGGCTGATACGAGTTCCGCTGCGGCGGCTAGGCTGATGCGGGCTGGGCGGCGCGTCCACTGGATTCGATCGGGCGTCAGGCCGACCCGGCCGCCGGCGGCGAGGCAGAAGCCGGGTCGGTTCAACGCGGCGGTGATGCCGGCCACCGCGTCGATCCAGCGTGTCTTGGCGGTTTTGTCGGTGCAGCCCAGCATGTCGCCAAGCCGTTTCCACGAGTAGAGATTCCGATCGGTGCGAGGACTGACCAGGAGGCGAGCCCAAACCAGCTTCCGGGTCTTCACCTCGAGGTCGGTATCGCCCGGGAGAAGCCGGATCCAGGAGAGCGCCTGATCCATGGCGCTAATTGCTGCTGGCGGCGGGACCGGGACCCGGGAGCGCGACGGCTCGGCACGTAGCAGGAAGTCGGCGCCGAACTCGGCCGCAAGGGCCTGGGGCAGGATGTCCGGCATGCCGCAGCGAAACCCGGCCGGCCAGCATCCGCGTGAGGGGAGGGCCATGAGCGTGCGCCCGGCCGCGTACAATGCTGCCTCGACCGCCTCTGCTTCGAACTGCTGCTGCACGCGCTCGCCCCGACCCGCCTCAGCGGAATGTAGAGGTTCACGCTCCCGTGTTCAATGATGGTTGTCTAGACATCCTTGCTGCAACGCCGAGACGCCGCACCACACCAGCCACCCACTGATCTCGTCTCGCGTTGCACCCGCGGCGGGCCGGCCGCACTCGTATGATTTGGACGCCCTTGCGAGGCGGGTCGGCGATATGAGACCGTGAGCTCATGCAAGAGGAACGGCAGCCTGAACCGCAGGTCGAGGATGATGACGGCGACGGTCATTCGTTTGGTTTCCTTTCAGTCCAGGGATGGAAGCGTTCAGCGCTTGGCGGTGGCGAGGGCTTGGGTTAGGGCTTTCGCCATCTCGAATGGGGCGTGTTTCTGCACCGTGGCCTCGATCGAGCCGGCGACGTCGATCCGTGGCGCGTATCGCGGAGCGCCGACCTGAAACGAAAGCAGCTTCACCACCTGCCCCGGCCCAAGGAGCTTGTAGAGACCAAGCGGACGGCCGGTCGGCTTCCCGCCTTCGTGGGCGATGAAGTATTCGCTGCGATGGCCGGAGGCGGCCACCGTCCCTTTCTTCCGCCGAAGACGGGCGCTCGTCTCCGCGGACACGCTCTGGTCGCCTGAGATACTGAGCCGGCTGAGTATCTGCGTCAGCATGCCGCGACGGAGATTGCCGAAACCATCAAGTGGAGTGCTTCCGGTCGGCACCGCATATTGCCCACCTGAGACCAGTCCGAGCTTCTTCTCGAAGCCTTTCATGGCCCTAGGGCCACCTGCCGCCTCGGTCTGGAGATACTGCCAGGCTGGGCGGCCCTTGCCGGGGAAGTCTCGGCTGTTAACGGATGCCGTGGGGTCTCCGCGCTTGGCCGGCTTGGCGTAGAACGCATTCAGCGTATAGGGCGTGGGCCGGTCGAAGTTCTTCCGCATCAGCGCTTGAAGGTCCCGCACCGAGAGCTGAGCCAGGGCCGTCATGGCTCGCGCGGCGGCGAACGGGACTTGCTTCTTACCGGCCTCGTCCAGGGCCTTGAATGCCTTCTCGACCTGGACCGCGACAGAAATGAACATCGGGACTCCCTAGTGCTGCGGGGATGGGGTTGCTGCCGTCGGTTATGGCCGGCGGCTTGATACGGCGGCGGCTACCAACTCGGCCACTCGCGCCCGTCCGAGGTGACGACGGCCGGCCCGTTGGGGCCATCCAGCGAGTTGGCCTGCAATTGGATGAGCGTGCGCACGCGGCCGGTGCAGTCATGAGGCGGGATCCTGCCGGGGGGCGGGCGGTTCTCGCTGGAGCTGCCTAAAGCCTCGGGGATGCCGCCGGAGAGATCGGCGATCTCACCATGGCCCAGAGCCCGCATCCGCCCGCCGCCGACCGCGATGTAAACGCCGCGGCTGCGCGCTGGCGCCGGTTGCGGCCGGGTCGCGCCGTCGATCTCGATCCCCGGCCCCGCGATCAGTCCTTCCTGCAGCAGCGCCGCCGCGGTCTCGGGTGTGGTCTCGAAGGTGTCACCGCCCTTCAGCACCCGCCCGGGCAACTCCTTGATGCCGGACGGATGCGGCAGCGTCAGCTTGCGACCGGCAGCGACTACCACCAGCAGCCGGGTCGGGCTCATAGATACTGCCCGGAGGCCGCGACGGCCGGCTTGAGGAAGATCCCCATGCTGCGCAGGGGTGCGAAGGCGTTGATGACCGTCCAGTCCGTGCCGAGGATGACGGCGTTCTCGTTGAACTCACCCTTGAGGTAGACGCCGCACCCGGCGACATCGCCGGCCGAGGGGTCTACGTCGTCGGCCAGGATGCCGATAGGAAGCTGCGTGCCGTCGGTGGCGCTCTGGGTCGAGATGGCCGCCTTGCCGCTGGCCTGAAGGACGCCGACCATCGTGCCTCGCTTCAGCGGCGGCCCGGCGGCAAAGGTGTAGCTGCGGGTGACGAGTTGTGTGGTGCCGGCGATCAGGGCGTCCGGGTGTATACTTCCACGAACGCCATCGGGACTTGCGTCATCTGGTCTGCTCCTACTTGATCGCGCCGAGGCGCTTGGCCGTGGCGACGGCATCGGCACCGAGTTTCGCTGCCTCCGTCCGGTTGGTCTCGCGCGCCTTGCCGCAGAGGCCGTGCACGCGGGAAGACGGCACGCTGGCCGGCTTGGCCGCTTCTGCGCTGCCGGTTGGCGCGACGGCCTTCGCATGCGCGCGGAGAACCTGCCGGGCGACTGCGGCGGCCTCGTCGCGCTCGGCAGCAACCGTCTCGTCAGCGCGGTAGCCCTGCCCTACGCCTTGCCGGATCGCCGCCGCTCGGCCGCCATGAGCGGCAGACACCTGGTTAACCGGTGGGGCGGAGTGCCCCGGTCCGGGAGACGCCAGGTTGGCGAGGGCCGGATCCGGCTCGCAGGCTGCCGCGAAGGCTGCGAAGCGGTTGGGGTTGCCGGACCTCCCCTTCTTGCTTGTTCCCGCGCCCCGATGGCCCTCAGCGGCATCCGAGACTTGAGAAGGGGTTCGCTGCCCGGCCGGCCCGGCAAGGGACTTCCGAACGTCGGATGCGGCGCGGGAAGGTGATGATACTTCGGCCAGACGCTTGCGCAGGCCGATAAAATTAAGCTCGCTCATGTCGGCACCTTCGTCCGGCGCGGGCGGGTTGCCGTAGCAGGTCGGAATGACGCGGCGGCGGCTTCCTCGGCGATGGCCGCTCGCGTGGCGCCGCGCAACAGCGCCTCGGCCACCTTGAAGCCGGCCGATGGCGTCAGGGCCGCCTCGGCCGATCCGATCCGGACCTTGAGATCCTCGCTCACACACAACCCGGGCAGTCGCAACATCGTCAGCACCTCCATCCCCGCCATGATGGATTTCTTGGCCGCCGCGTTCGTTCAGGAAATTTCAAATTTCTCTATCGTTCCGCTTCCGGGCCTTCGCGATGATGTTCGCGACCTGCCGATCTGTGGTCGGAAGCCCGCCGGCCGCCTCGATCCGGTCGAGCGCAATACGGGCGAGAGCCGGTATGCCTTGCCGCTCGGCGCGGCAGAGGGCGAGCATGCGGCGAGCGGCCGGGCGATCCGCCATGTCGGGACACAGCTTGGCCGCGAGCCGGGCGATCTCGGCGTTGCGACGCCGCTTTGCTGCCGCAGCGCGCCCGGCACGGCTCGCCCTCTGCTCGAGATGCTCGACGCGCTCGATCAGCCAGCCGATGTCGTCGAGCGGGAGTGGCCGGCCGGTCCGGAACGCGGCCTTCAGTTTCGGGAGCCCTTCGGCGGAGGTCATCGCAGCAATCTCTATCGGGCCATTCGTTGCGATCGGGTCAGTTTGGGCTGGAGGCTCGTCACCTTGACCATCGGCGACGTGGTTTGCGGGAGGGTGATCGGATCGCGCGTGGCGGGTCGCTCCTCTGGCAGCGCCGGGCGATGCTCGGGGTCGGGAGGCGCCTCGCGCCTCCGCTCCGCCTCCGCAGCCTTGCGGTTCAACTGTAACCCGAAGTGCATCAGCCCCGCGAGTGCAGCATAGGCGTATACCCGGCAGTCAAGCGCTTCGTTGGCCCGACCCCGTGGAAGTTCCCAGACCCGGAACTTCGTGCCGCCTACGTGCTTCGTTACGAGACGTTCACTGGTCAGCTGGCTGAAATATGCCAGGTCGCGCTCGGCGGGAAAATGCATGTAACCGGGACCGACCTTCTCGATTGCCAGCCGGCTGCGGATCACGTCCTTGGCCGCATTCACGCCGAGGATCACCGGCCGGAACCCCTGCTTGCGCCGCGAGCTCGGCCGCGCGGTCGGCCAGACGGGCGAGCGCTGGCCGTGCCGGGCGCTCTGGCCCTTCACGGCCCAGATGCGGCGGCCGAGCCGGGCGCGGGCGAACTGGTAGACGTGTTCGGTGTGGTGGCCGCTGTCGAGACACGCCGCCATCACCTTCAGCTCGGTGTCATCCTCTCGCCGCCAGGACCGCAGGAGGTAGTCGTCGACCCGCCTCCAGAAGTCGGGCAACTC